>DMKZ01000058.1 GCA_003454065.1 Spirochaetaceae bacterium | reverse complement strand
CCCATAAGCTTCAGGATTACGGACCTTATGGTTTTGCAGAAGAGGGCCCTATATATGATTCGAGGATCATGGATGTATGCTCCGAAGCCCGTTTCGGCGAGCTTTTCGATTTCGACGAGAAGCTTTGCGAAAAAGCGGCGGAATGCGGTCACAGGTCTTTCGTGATAATGGCTGGCGCGCTCGACGGCAAAGCGGTGGAGGCGAGGCAATATTCGCATGAGGACGTGACCGGTGTCGGATACGGAATATGCTCTTTTCTGCCCAAGGGTGACGATGAATCGAGGCATTTTCTTGCAATGAGGCTCAAGCATGCGAAAGAGGATATAGAGCGGAAAAAGCAAGTGTCGGATGCTTATGCGAGGCTTGCAAGGGCTTCGGCGGAATTTTTTGTGAGAAACGGCCATGTCATGCCGTTGCCGGATTGGGTTCCGAACGAGCTCTTGAATGCAAGGGCGGGCGCATTCGTTTCGATTCACAAGTTCGGAGAGTTGCGCGGCTGCATAGGAACAATATCCCCTGTTTGCGAAAACATAGCCTTGGAGATAATCCGAAACGCTGTGAGCGCAGTTTCCGAAGATCCGCGTTTCGAACCCGTGAAGGAGGATGAGCTGAGCTATCTAGACATCAGCGTCGATGTTTTGGGAGAAGCCGAACGAATAGGGTCCGAAGCGGAACTCGATGCGAGGAAATACGGCGTTATCGTTCAGAGCGGATCCAAAAGGGGGCTTTTGCTCCCTGACCTCGACGGCGTTGATACGGTTCGCCAGCAGATTGAGATTGCAAAGCGAAAGGGCGGGATTTCCGCCGGCGACGAAGTCGATTTGTTTCGCTTCGAGGCCGTGCGTCATTATTAGGATGCTCGTATGCCGATATGCGACGTATGCTTCAGGCATTGCACGATCGAAGAGGGGGCGACTGGCTTTTGCGGGGCTCGTGCTTGCAGGGATGGGCGAATAATCGCAGGCAATTACGGGAAGCTGACTTCCATTGCGCTCGATCCGGTCGAAAAGAAACCGCTTGGAATGTTCCGTCCGGGCAGGAAAGTCTTGTCAGTCGGCTCTTACGGCTGCAATTTGCGCTGCCCTTTTTGTCAGAACAGCAGCATTTCGTGGTCAAAGCAAGCGTTCGAATATGCAAGCAAGGCCGAATACCATTCTCCGGACGATTTGGTGAAAACCGCGATGACGTTTCGCGAGTTCGGCAACATAGGAATAGCCTTCACATATAATGAACCCCTCATAGGCTATGAGTTCGTCCGTGATGTTTCGGAATTATCCAAGAAGGCCGGCATGGAGAATGTGCTCGTGACGAACGGAACCGCTACTTGCGAGGTGCTTGAGCGCATTGCTCCATTTGTCGATGCTATGAATATCGATCTCAAGGCTTTTACCGACAGGTTCTATAAGGGTTTGATCGACGGAGATTTCCGGATGACGAAGGATTTCATCGAAGGAGCCGTCCAGTCCTGCCATGTCGAATTGACCACATTGGTCATACCCGGTGAAAACGATAGCGAGGATGAGATGCGCGAGTTGTCGCATTGGGTTTCGAGTTTGGAAAAGCAATATAAGAAGAAAATCCCATTGCATATCACAAGGTTCTTCCCTGCTTTCAAGCTTACCGATAGGAATCCTACTTCAGTTGCGGCGATATTGGATCTGGTGGCTGTTGCAAAAGAGAATCTGGAGTTCGTATTCCCCGGTAATATATGAAGGGCGCTTTCGTTAGGTGTCTTGCTCCTTTACGATTCGCTGGGTATAATGGTTTTGACATGAAAAAGGTTGTTCTTTCGATTATGCTCCTGCTCTCGGTCGCTGCATCGGCATTTGCCGAAATTATGCCCAATCATTCCATATACGTGGATTTGCATCCGCTTTCGGCTTGTCTTTCGGTGGATTACCATTTGCTGTTTTCCGTTAAGGACGATGAGACCGACAGCTCGTCGGACGAATCGGGACTGATAGGCGAATCGGTGCTGCCAAGCGAGTTCGGCTTGCCAGGCGGGAACGGCATTCAAAGCGGAGGCGAGCAGCCGTTCTCGAATTACTTTTTCCCCTATGACAATCCATATCGGCGACGCAATGAGAATCGCACGAAGAATTATCTTGGGCTGAAAATGGGCGTTGGCGCAGGCGTCAGGGATATGCTCGGAGAGGGCTGGTATTTCAGGATAGGCGTCGCCGACAGGCTTCAGGTCAGTTCTTTTTTCAGCTTTTTGTTTTCGGTCAATTATATGACTTCATTCAAATGGTTTTCGTCGAGGCTCGATTTGTCCGCGATGTTTTATGCCGCCGATAATATCAGGATCTCCGTCGGAATTTCATTCCCGCTTCTCATAAGAAGGCCATATTCGTCATCGGATAGCGACGAGGATTTTTGGGAGACGTTCGGGCTCGTGTTTACCGAATATGCCGATATACCCTCCATAGGCATCGAATTCGATTTGTGAGGTCAAGGACGATAGGCTTTGCAACGGCTGGTTGAGGCAACTTGAAGCGACTTCTCTTGTTAAATTAACGCACATGGTGTAAAATTTCTCAAAGAGTTTTTTGGAAGTGATGCTGATGAGTGTTGATGCTATTAGGAGAATTGCGGTCGCATCCGCTTTCGTTTTCGTCATATTGCTTTTTGCTTTCGTTTCGTGCGACAAGAAGGATGGCAGTCGGAACGGCGGTTCCGCATCGGCTGCGGCGCAATCGCACAATGATGATGTCGCAAGCACGGAGGCCAGAATCGCAATCGTATATTTCTCCGCGACGGGGAATACCAGAAAGGCCGCAGGTAATTTGGCTGTGGCGTTGGGCGCTAGGATTTTTGAAATATTGCCGTCTAAGGCTTATTCCGATGCGGATTTGGATTACAACAATCCTACCAGCAGGTTTTCGATCGAATACAAGGATCGTAATGCCAGACCTGGAATTTCGAATGATCTGAGCGAAATCCTCGGAAGCGACATCATCGTTCTGGGTTATCCGATATGGGGCGATAGGGCTCCGAAGATCATCCGGTCGCTTCTTGACGAATACGATTTGTGGTCGAAGAGAATCTATCTGTTCTGCACATCCGGAAGCAGCCTTATAAAGAACAGCATGGAGGAGCTCAGGAGCGAATACCCGGGACTGGATATAGTCGAGGGAATCAGACTAGATCCCAATGACGAAAAGGCCGCAGAAGGCTGGGCGAAGAATATTCGCAAAACCAGATAAACTTCTCGGATAGCGTTTTTCGGAGGTTTTTGGAAAAATTTTGGGAAGCATGATCGGCGGATTTCAGAATGGATGACGATGATAAGAACACTAATATCCTTCGAGTTGAGAATCTTGTCAAATTCTACGGGAGGCGACAAGTGGTCAAGGGGCTTTCGTTTGAAATGCGCGGGGGGGATATAGTCGGTCTGCTAGGACCGAACGGCGCTGGCAAAACCACTACGTTCTATATGATCGTCGGGTTTATCAAGGCGAATGGGGGCAATATCACCATAAACGGCGAAGCCATAACCACATTGCCGATGTTCAAGAGGTCGAAAAGGGGTTTGGCGTATCTTCCTCAGGAGCCTTCGATTTTCAGAAAACTGACGGTCGAGCAGAATATAATGCTGATTCTCGAAGTTCGCAAGGATCTTACCAGAGCCGACAGGCAGGACGAGCTCGAACGGCTTCTCGGCGAATTCGGGCTTACGAAACTCAGGAGGCAATTCGGGCTTACGCTGTCCGGAGGCGAAAGAAGAAGGACCGAGATAGCCAGATGCCTTGCTTCCAAGCCGAAATTCCTTTTGCTTGACGAGCCTTTCGCAGGAATAGACCCGATAGCCGTCAGCGAGATAAAGGACATGATAAGGTATTTGTCATCGCTCGGCATAGGCGTTTTGATAACCGATCATAACGTTCGCGACGCCCTTGCGGTAACGAAATATGCGCATATAATCAATAATGGATCCATTCTGGTGAGCGGGACGAAGGATGAGCTTTTGTCCAATGAAGTCGCTGTCAGGACGTATTTCGGAAAGGACTATGAGGAATATAAGCAATAGGGTTGTCTGATGCCAAATCTATATTTGCAGCAAAAACAGGTTCTATCGGCTCTTCAAGTCCAATCGTTGAGCATACTCACCGCTTCCATGCAGGATCTTGTCCGCATAATCGAGGAACACGCCGAACAGAATCCGCTGATGATACTCAAAAGAAGGAAAAACCCGCTGAGGGATGTCAGGTATGTCAGCAAAAGCGCTCAAGAGGCAAGCGACAGATACGAGGAGTATCTGAGCTCGGTTCCTGCGAAGGAAGACGATTTGAAGCAGCATTTCATCAAGGAGCTTGCTTATTTGGATTTGAAGCCGGAAGAAATGGAGATGTGCAAGCTCATAGTATCCAATCTCGACAGCAAGGGCCTTCTAATATACGATGCTCAGGAATTACTCGAGATATTCGATATGGATTGCGAAGGGAAGACTGAGCTTTATGGCAGG
>DMKZ01000091.1 GCA_003454065.1 Spirochaetaceae bacterium | reverse complement strand
CAAATCAATAGCCTCTCCCTGCTTTTTAAGCATGACTGTTGACGATTCGCGATCGACAATCAAATCGGAAATATCGACAAACCCGCTCCTTACGATGTTTTCAATGCTGTCATCGCTTGGAATCTTGCAAAATTCACCGAATTCATTCCTATAAAGCATGGATGCGCACCCGATCATGCAATTGAAGCGTCCTTCGGTGACTTCCGTCAATTCCTTTGCTTTTTCCATGAAATCCAGAAAATCCAATGGAACGCGGACGGGCTCGATTCCGGCTTTGGAATTGATGAGATAAACAATCCCATTGCGATCGAATGCAGAGTATTTGCTTTCTTCCTCTCGCACGTATCTTTCCACTTCAGAGTGATCGGGAATATCGCTTCTTATCGTGCACAATGTGCCTAACGCATAGAAGCGATGAAATGAATCGCCGCTATCCGAAATGCCTCGACCGCTCCTGGAACACGAAACAAGCAAGCAAACCGAAACAGCAAACGCAAAGAGCAGCCTTTTGGAAAAAGCGCCGACAAAGCTATTTGAAGAAGCGTCTTTCATATCCCGCCTCTCTGCTCACCAATTTTATCCTGCCCTCATTAAGCTTGCCGTCCCTGAAAAAAGATACGCCAACCTCATCCCCTGCCTCTGCGGTCGCCAAACTGGTATATATGTCATCGACGTTTCTTATTTCGCATCCGTTAAGACGCACCACCACATCTCCGCCGGAATGCATTTTCACATTTCCCGCCGTAATCGGCGTCGCACCAACCTTCAGCGCCTTTTCCGCTTCTCCGCCAGGCACCAAGCCAACTACGGCAACGCCGGCATTCAGCGACATGGTATTCAGGCGCGGATCGAAAGCGAGGTCGGCTCCTAAAAAATCAACGCCGCCCCTGCGGATTTTTCCGGTTTGCCGCAAAATCATTGTTGTTATCTCTTCTGTGAATTTCGAAGGGATCGAATAGGATATCCCACGCGAAGTCCTGTCGGAATAAACCGCATAATTCAAGCCTACGAACTTGCCGGTCTTGCTCAAAAGGGCGCTGCCGGAAGCTCCATTGAGTATTACGGTATCACTGCCCATGAATCCGGATACGAGATTGCCGTTCTCATTGCGAATCGGTTTGGAAACCGAACCGATTATACCGGAGCTCATGAACAATCCTACTCCGTTCAAATACGAGAGACTCAGAACCCGATCTCCGATTTCAGGTTCGGCCGACGAATCAATCTCGATAGCAGGCAATGCTGCGGATGAATCAAGCAACGCCAGATCGTTTTCCTCATCGTATCCTACGATAGAAACATTCAAAACCTTGCCGTCGTGCGTTCGTATCACAAATCTTGATGAATCGGCCACCACATGATAATTGGTCAATATCGCATGAGGTCGGACAACCACGCCGGTGCCTTCGCGATTGAGGATTGATCCGACATACGAAAAAACCTCGACTATGCTGCCCTTGCATTTATCATATACTAGCTTATTGACATGTTCATCAGTCGATAAGGACGATGCGTCCTCATCGTTCATGATGCTCTTTGCGGATGCGAAACCCGCGAGCATTTTGGCATTCGCCTCTTCTTTTCGAGAAATATAAAGCGAAAAAACAAAAAAAACTGCTAGGATCACTCCTAGCAGCATCACTTTAACGAATTTCATTCGAAAACCGTCTATGGCTTGATTTTGTCAACCACCTTCCAAAGAGCAGATGCGATTTTCGAACTCTCGGCAAAAATCCTATTCTTATCGATATTGCAGAATTCTCTGCCTTCCATTACGATCTTACCATTGACAATAACGGTATCCACGCTATTGGAACTCATTCCCCAGACTATATGACCTGCAAGATTCTCCTTGATCAACGGGGTGGGGTTCTCATAATCTATCAATATCAAATCAGCTTGATAGTCCTTCTCAACTCTGCCGAATTTGGCATTGAAATATTTCGACAAAAGCTCGTTGGCCCTCGTCTCCGCTGTCAGGAAATCGTTCGGCCACCATGGTCCGCCCTCGTCCTTATGCTTGAGAAAAGCAATCTTGATCTCCTCGAGCATATTGCCGCCACAGCCGTCCGTTCCCAATATGAGATTGTTTATCTTGCTTATCCTGCTGCAATATCCGACATGATTGTTCATGTTGCTTCTGGCATTATGAGCGAAATACACGCCTCTCTTGTTTATGATATCGACTTCATTGTCATTGATGTGAAGCCCGTGAACAAGAAGCGTGTTGTTAGTCAAAAGACCGAAGTCATCGAGTCTGGCTACGATATCCTTATTGTGGAAGTGATGGGACCAGACCACATCGTATTTGTCTTCGGCGATATGGAGATGCATGCCCCTCTTCGTCTTCTCCTCAGCTTTTCTCATCAACTTGAGCCCTTCATCGGGGATAGTGAACGGAGCATGCCCTCCTATCATGGCTTCAATGGGATATGAGGAATCCTTCTTCTTCATCTTATCGACTTCTTCGGCGAATCTGACATTCTCATCAACGCCTTCTTCGACTTCCTTCATGCCGCGATTCCTATCAGTGACCTCGTAGCACTCGATTCCCCTTATTCCGACATCGGTCATGCCCTTTGCCATCACCGACAAGCTTCCGGCTATGGCAGAAGGCGAGGCATGATGATCTATGATAGCGGTCGTGCCTGCGGCAATGGCTTCCATGCTGCAAATCAGCGAACTATAGTAGTTGCTCTCCTCGGCAAGTCCTCTGTCAAGCCTCCACCACCACTCTTTGAGAATCTGAATGAAGTCGTTCTGGGGGCCGGCGCTTATCTGCATGCCCCTCGCCAAACCGCTATAGTAATGGTGATGTCCGCAAACGAAGCCAGGCATAAGCGTCTTGCCCTTTGCGTAAATCGTATCATCAGCCTTTTTCGTTATCGAAGAAGCCATCTCGACTATCTTGCCGTCTTCAATAAGAACATCCTTGCCATCCAGAACCTCGAACGGCGGATATGTCTGCAGAATCCTACAATCCTTTATGAGTATGCTCGACACTTTCTATTCCCCCATTTTAGTGAACAAGTACGGGTATTTCGTACAAAGAATCCTAATCAGCGCCTTGTATGACGGAAGAACCAGATCGCTGAGAATGACCCCGTCGTGAATATTGACGATCAGCGCTCTCGCATCCTGCCTTATATATGCCTTGCCGCCGCTTATATAGACCCCGTCATTCACCGAAGACTTGAGGTCCTCGTAGGAAGTGAAAATGGTGAACTTATCCTTATAAGGCCTGCCGAGCTCATGCGGGCAGAACGAAGCGCAATTTCCGCACTCATTGCAATATGCATCTATATGCACGATCTGATACGCATCATCGAAAAGCTCTCTGTATTCGGAAATATCAATGGCCATATTGGCCCTGTTAGGACAGACATCAACGCACTTGCCGCAATACGCTCTGCAATCAAGACAGCTTGCATCGATCTTCTCGTTGATTCTCAAATCGTTCGGATCTGCGGCTTTGCCAAGAACATCGCCATGCCTGACCCTAAGCCCTTTGATGTATTCATCTTCGCTTTCAGCGCCATAGACCGAATCCACCTTATCGAAAACGGTTCTTTCCTGCTCATCCCTTTCCGCAAGGAATTCAGCAGCCTTTCTAGCGCTAGCCACGCATTTGATGACGGTCGAAGCTCCTGTAGCAGCATCGCCAATCAGAAACACTCCGGCGATATTCGTCTCGAACGTATCCTTATCGACAACGGGTCTTCTCTTCTCGTCAACATACAATCCGAGCTCGATGATGGAATCCGCATCTACGCTCTGTCCGAGAGCCGTAATCAGATAATCGCACCTGATCCTGGCGGTCTCTTCGGTGGGATACGTCTTGCTTCTGCCATTATCATCCTTGCCAGACACCTTCATCCTCGTAATGACCAGCTTGTCGTCTATAAGCTCCTTCGGAGCAGCGAGAAATATGAAGTTTATGCCCTCGGCCTTAGCCTCATCGATTTCCTCGATGTCGGCAGGCATATCGGACTCAAGTCTCCTGTATATGACAGTCACGTTTTCAGTGTTTTCCGCTCTTTTGGCAGCCCTGGCCGCATCCATGGCGGTATTGCCTCCGCCCACAATGACCACATCCTTTCCGAGAGGTATTCCGGCGCGATCGTCCTTGAAAATCCTGAGGAATTCGAGAGCGGTGATTATCTTGGAGTCATCACCGACGCCCTGCGCCTCAGTCTCCTTTTCAGCTCCAACGCAATAGAATATCCTCTTATAGCCCTCTTTCTTAAGATTGGCGACCTTCACATATTCCTTGGACGTATTGAAATGGAATTGAACGCCAAGCCTGCAAGCATGATCGAAATCGTTGCGAATAGCTTGCGAATTGATTCTGAAATCCGGAATCACATACTCCACAACGCCGCCAGGTCTGTTGTTCTTCTCGAACACATCGACCGCATATCCGTATTCCCTGAGGAAAATCGCGCTTGCCAACCCGGAAGGACCTGCGCCGACGACAGCAACCTTGATTCCGTTTTCCTCTATTTCGACTGATTCGGCAAGCGCCTCATATTCCTTCCATCCGTTTTCGACGGAATACTTCTTCATATCGCGAATCTGGACGCCTCTGCCCTCATAATCCAATCTCGTGCAATTCGACTGGCATTTGTGATCGCAAATCTCGCAAGTGATGTTAGGAAGCGAATTATACCTATACAGGCATCTGACCGCTTCAACAGCGCCGTGCGGACCTTTCCCGGCGCTTTTCACATATTCCGGAATCGATTGATGGACAGGGCATGCGCTCTCGCACGGAGCAGTGAAGCAATCGAGCACGTCCAAGCTCTTCTGACTTGAAGCCACCTTCTTCGCGCCGCGCATGGATTTCTGCGAATAGGAAGCGGAAACAGCCTTCGTGGAAAGCTTGTCGATGGCATCGACATCGATCTTCCTCATCTCGTAATACGAATCGGGAACGCTTTCCAAAAGCTTCGCCATGTTGGTCATCCTGGCATATCCGCCCGGATGAAGCATGTCCGTAGCCAAGGTTATCGGCCTTATGCCCGTCTTGAAAAGCTCCACTACGTTGAAAATATTGACACCTCCGGAGAAAGAAATCGGAAGCTCGCCATTGAACTCCTTGGAAATCTTAGCCGCAAGCGTAGTGGCGATCGGAAACAGGCTGCGTCCCGACATATACATCTCCGGCCCTGGAAGCTTGCCCTTGTTGTTCACATTGCCAAGCGTATTCGTGAGCTTGATTCCGAAGCATCTCCCCATGACACCGGCCTTAGCGCAAAGCCTCTTGATCATAGGAATCGCATCCTCGTATTGAAGATCCTTCTCGAAGCTTTCCTTGCTCAGCTTGACATAGCCGAATCCGGTCCTATCAAGCGTTTCGCGAACCTTATCGAAACCGAGAAGCGTAGGATTGAGCTTTACGAAAGTATCTATGCCCTTTTCAGTGAGCATGTAAGAGCAAATCGACTCTATTTCCTCAGGAGGGCAACCATGCATTGTGGAAATCGTCACGCTTCTGCAGACTTTCCTGGAAACCATATCGGAAAACCTGCCCATCTTAAGCAGATTCTCCGCAGCAGCCTCCAAATCGGTCCCCTGAATGAATCTTCCGTTTTCGATGACTTCGTCAGCCAATCTGAGATACTCATTGAACGAATCGTCATCCGAGGCATCCATCATCTTGTCGATGAACTCCTGCATCCTCGGATTCTTTATGCCTTCGAGGTTGTAGCCGACGGACATATTGAATGCAAAAGAAGGTCCTCTGTATCCATCAACGGAAAGCAAAGCATCGAGAAGATTGCACGCAATCCATGCCTTGTAATATTCGTCCCTAGCCTTTGTAAGCGTATATTCGGTGGACCATTCGACATTGTAGCCCTCATCCCTCGCATCTATGCACGGCTTCGCTATCTCAAGCTCGTCCATAATCTGAACGGTCTTCAACTCGATGAATCTCGAACCGGTCAGATAACTCGCTACTATGTTCTGGCAAAGCTGTGTATGCGGACCTGCCGCAGGGCCGAGCGGAGTAGTGCATTCATCCGAAAAAATCCTGACATTGCGCTTTCTTTCATCCCTATAGAAATTTTCCTTAAGTATTCCAAAAATCGACCCTTGCTGATATTCGCTGAAAACTCTCTCCAGCAAGCTATCAAATGGGATTGGTCTCATAATATCACTCATGGACACACCTCTTACAGATAGAACTTTTGAAAATTATACCAAATCAAAATGCAAATTGCAAAACGGATGCATACGCGACTTGAAATTCAATGCTTGCGCGAATAAAACCTCCATTATGCCGAAGCAGATACCTTCTCCACCTCCTCCACAGTCATCCCCAGATATTTGGCGATGTCCTCGATTGGAAGCCCGGCCCGCAGCATCCTGCCGACACTCTCGGCCTGAACGATGCGCTTGCCTTCTCGCCGTCCTTCCTTCATGGCCGTCTCTGTGGCGTTTTGGATCTTGATATCGTATTGCCTGCCGTCCGAATCCTCGGCATAGACGTTCAGCCTGACGCTCTTGGCCTCGATGGATGGCATCACGTGATCGACGCCGCCGCTCCAGTTGCCGCCGCGAATGACGCGGCACGAACCGGAGGCCGGCCCGCAGGGCGGCTTAGCCTTATCGGAATACCAGTCCCAGCACCACTCCCAGACGTTGCCGGACATGTCGTAGAGACCCAGCTCGTTGGCAGCCTTCCTGGCTACAGGATGTGTACCGAAGTCGGGACTTGACTCGCCCTTGTATCCGGCATTCTCAGCATACCACGCCACGGAACCGAGGGTGTTGCCACCAGCGAATTTGTAATGCCTGCTCTTGGTGCCCCCGCGGGCGGCGAACTCCCACTCAGCCTCAGTGGGCA
>DMKZ01000017.1:3218-6540 GCA_003454065.1 Spirochaetaceae bacterium | reverse complement strand
CCTTGATCATCTCGTCATGGAGATTTGCGAAGCACTTGACGAATTTCGGTCGAAAACCGCTGGAGAATCCAAGCATATCGTTGACGACGAGGACCTGCCCATCGCAGCCGTTTCCTGCGCCGATGCCAATCGTCGTCGCTCTCACGCTCGCCGTTACTTTCTCGGCAAGACGGGCAGGTACGCATTCCAGCACGATTGCACAGCACCCCGCCTCATCAAGCGCTTTTGCGTCGTCGATGAGTTTCTGCGCAGTGGCGGCGTCTTTACCCTGCACTTTATATCCGCCGAGCTGGTTGACCGACTGGGGCGTAAGACCAAGATGACCGACAACTGGGATTCCCGCCGCAATCATTTTCTCGATACCCGGCAGGATTTCTGCGCCGCCTTCCAGCTTGACAGCCTGACACCCCGTCTCTTTCAAAATACGGCCTGCATTTTCCACCGCTTTTTCCGCGGATACCTGATAACTCATAAACGGCATATCCACGACGACGAACGTGTTTTTCGCACCGCGGCAGACGGCCTTGCCGTGATGGATCATATCTTCCACCGTCACCGGCAGCGTTGAACCATATCCGAGCATGACGTTGCCCAGCGAATCGCCGACAAGGATCGTGTCAATCCCGGCTTCCTCCACAAGCTGCGCCGTCGAGTAGTCGTAAGCCGTAAGCATTGTGACCGGAGTTTTGTTTGCCTTCCTTTCCTTAAATGTTGCGACAGTAAATGTTTGATTGGACATATACGGACACCTCCAAATATATTGCAGCAAACAAAAAAGCTTCTTTGCCCATGACAAAGAAGCCCGCATACGACCCCGGCCACAGTCCGCGCACATAGATCGTCCCGTCCGAAACGGTACGGGCGAAAAACGCGGGCGTATCGAAAGAACCGGCATTGGCAGTATAACTCAAGCTTCTTGATGTCATCTGTTTGCCTGCCCAAAGAATACCATAGCCGCTAAAAGAACGCAATAAAAATCCACTGCCTTTTCCATAAAAGCAGTGGACGATCTTTTAAATTCAATTATCAATCCGATGACGATTGATGGAAACAAGCCCGCGGTAAATCAACCCCAAATCCACATCATGGCCGCGAGACTCCATGTATTTCTCCAGCTTCCGTTTAACCCGCTGCAATGCGTTGTCGATGGATTTTACTCTGCGATGCAAATCGGACGCAATTTCCTGATACGACTTTCCGTCCAAATAGGACATCAGCACGCGCCATTCAAGGTCGCTGAGAATTTCTTCCATTTTTGCTTCAATATCAATGAATTCTTCGCGGCTTATAACTAATTCTTCCGGGTCGGCAATACATGCGCCTGATAATACGTCAAGCAATGTCCGCTCAGAATCTTCATCGTAAATCGGTTTATTAAGGGAAACATAGGAATTCAGAGGAATATGCTTTTGCCGCGTGGCCGTCTTGATGGCAGTTATAATCTGTCGGGTAACGCAAAGCTCGGCAAACGCACGAAAGGAAGAAAGCTTGTCGTTTCGGAAATCCCGAATCGCTTTGTATAAACCGATCATGCCTTCCTGAATAATGTCTTCCCTGTCTGCGCCGATTAAAAAATATGAACGGGCTTTCGCACGAACAAAGTTTCTGTATTTATTGATTAAATAATCTAAAGCGGCGCGACCTTCGTCACTTTTAATCCTCAAAATGACGTCTTCATCGGTTAGGTTCTCGAATTCATTAGAAACCGCTTCATTGACAGAGGCCGCTGCGTTTGTTTCCATTCGATTTTCCTCCCCAAATAATAAAGCGTTCCATGGAACGCCTTATATCAAACCGATAAAATTATAACGTAGATGCCTTTTTACGTCAAGCCTCGAGCGGCTTCACATCCCAATTTCAATACAATATAGGGCATTATTTCCCATGTTCTTCACAAAAATATCTCATAGCAGCTTTCTTCCATTCCCGAACGGAATAAAACGTCTTCCTCTCCCCCAATTGATTTTCAGCCGCTATACGATCAGCGATTTCTTCACATGCATTTCTATCATGTGCATGAATCATAACATAAAAATTATATGGCCAATCCGTCGCCGGTTCTCTCGAATAACAATGGGAAACTGCTGTTTCCCGGCTTATAGCGGCTCCCACCGTATCCAATCGATTTTCTGAGACCTGCCAAACGCAAAGGGCATTCGCCGAGAACCCCGCTTTCCTGTGTTGAAGCACGGCGCCGACACGACGCAGTATGCCCTGTTCCTTAAGAATTATCAGCCGTGAAAGGAATTCCTCTTCCGTCATGCCTGCTTTTTCGGCAAGTACGGCATAAGGATGTGATACGATTGGGATTCCGTCCGCCAATGCGCGGATTATGCGTCGATCTCTATCTTCCAGCATCGCATCCTCCTATTATAAATGAAATTGCACACGCACTTTATATTTCTTTCGAGAAGGCAGCACGATCATACGCTCAACACCGCGCAAACCGCGAAT
The DNA here is from genome assembly GCA_003454065.1 of Spirochaetaceae bacterium. Next base: position 4,086 of record DMKZ01000017.1, on the reverse strand, counting down.
TTCATCAAGGAACCTGCACCGCTGCTCTTCCGAAGAAGTCTGAATGGTAAACCAAAGATTATATTCTCCCTCTCGTTCATAATTATGTGTAACACACTCGTAATGATTGACACGCTTTACAACATCCGCCAAGTAGGGTCCCGATACACGAAGAGCAACAAGTGCGCCTTTATACCCTATCGCTTCCGAATCAAAATAAACGCCCAGCCTGCGTAAATATCCGTTTTCCTTTAACATTGCCAGTCGTTCCATCAAAGCAGATTCATCGATATGCAACCGTTCCGCTATCACAGCAAACGGACAAGGTACAAGCGGAATATCGTCCTGAATTGCATTCAAGATTTCTTTGTCAAAATCCGAAAGCATCACACTTCCCCCTTGATGAAAAAGCATCGGACTGCCGCCTTGGCAAGCGACCTGCCCGATGCTTCCTTCTGCTTGTTTTATTTTACAAAGAATTCGCAATCACGTCAAGCAATTCTGAACGTCCTTCATTTTTTACGGAAGAATATGGCAAAATTTCCAGCTCCGGTACGCCTAATAGTTTCCGAATTCTATCCGTTTGGCTTTTTCCTGCGCCGCGGCTTAATTTATCCGTTTTTGTAGCGACAACGAGTACAGGGATTCCGTTCTTGACAAGCCATCGAAACATATCCAAGTCCGACTGCATGGGATCATGACGTATATCCATAAGTTGGGCGACAAAACGGATCTCTTCCGAGTGCAACAGGTATTCTTCAATAAACTTTTTCCAGGATAGCCGCTGCGTTTTTCCCGCTTTCGCATACCCATACCCCGGAAGATCAACAAGATAGAACGACCTTCGGTCATCTTCCCCTTCAATCTTCATGCCGACGTCATAAAAATT
>DMKZ01000017.1:0-3066 GCA_003454065.1 Spirochaetaceae bacterium | reverse complement strand
CCGATGAAAACGATTTCCGGCCGTTTCTCCTTCGGATACTGTTCCTGCTTCACAGCAGACTGCAAATATCTTCCTTGGGTAATGATAACTCGCTCTTTCACGATTTCACCCACACATGCGGCAGCACCTCGTCCATAGATGTCACCGGCACAAATGTTAATTGGCTCCTGATTTGTTCTGGGATTTCCTCAATATCACGAACATTGTCCTTAGGCAAAATAATAGTGCGAATCCCCTCACGATAAGCCGCAAGCACCTTTTCCTTTACGCCTCCAATCGGAAGTATCCGTCCCCGCAGTGTAATTTCACCTGTCATGGCAACATCGCTTCTAACCTTTTGTTTGGTCAGTGCAGATATCATGGCAGTAGTCATCGTAATGCCTGCAGACGGACCGTCTTTCGGCACTGCGCCCTCCGGCAAATGAATGTGAATATCATGTTTTTCATAAAAATTCATCGGCAAATGCAACGCTTTTGCCCGACTACGAATATAGGACAGTCCCGCTTGCGCGGATTCTTTCATGACCTCGCCTAATTGCCCGGTGAGGATCAAATCCCCTTTTCCCTTTAAAATCGTGACCTCTGTCGGCAAGATGTCCCCGCCTAATTCCGTCCAGGCCATTCCGGTGACAACACCAATCTGCGGCGCTTTCTCTGCCTTGGTATGCAAAAATTTTGGCTGGCCAAGAAAACTTTCCAAGGCTTTTATAGTGACGGTCACTTTCCCATCATGATCTTCCACAATTCGCCGTGCGACTTTTCGGCAGATCTCGCCCAATTTTCGTTCCAATTCCCGCACGCCGGACTCACGCGTATATTCCGAAATTATGCGTCGAATCACGCCTCCGCCTATCGAAACGTCCTTTGCCGTCAATCCATTCGCAGTTCGTTGGCGCGGCCATAAATAGCGTTTGGCGATTTCTATTTTTTCCTCTTCCGTATAACTGGAAAGCGAGATTATCTCCATGCGGTCACGCAATGCGCGAGGCATTCCGCTGACGTCATTGGCCGTGACAATCCAAAAAACTTGAGAAAGATCAAACGGTAAATCGACATAATGATCGGTAAACGTACAATTCTGTTCCGGGTCCAACACTTCCAAAAGTGCCGCCGCCGGATCTCCCTGATAATCGTGAGATAATTTATCCACTTCATCTAATAAGAATACGGGATTTTTTGTCCCTGCTCGACGAATTCCTTCCATGATACGACCCGCCATAGCTCCGACATAAGTACGTCGATGCCCGCGAATTTCAGCCTCATCACGGATTCCACCTAAAGATGCACGCGCAAACTTGCGACCGACAGCATGTGCAATTGACGAAGCCAAAGAAGTTTTTCCCACTCCTGGGGGACCAACCAAACATAAAATCGGCGCTTTTTGCTCCGTTTTACGTTTTTTGCCGTTATTTTTCTGAGAAACCAATTGATATACAGCTAAATAATCTAAAATCCGTTCTTTGACTTTCTTCAATCCGTAATGGTCATGTTCTAAAATATGCTCGGCTTTCTTGATTTGCACAGTTTCCTTCGTGGCGTCTTCCCAGGGTAAAGACAGCAAACAATCAAGATACGTACGAACAACGCCCGTTTCCGACGAATATCCGGACATTCCTTCCAACCGTCGGATTTCTTTTTCAATTACTTTTCGAACGCTGTCCGGGCATTTCTTTTTCTTTAAAGCCGTTTTATACTCTTCGATAGCCGCCTGTCGGCCATCTTGATCGCCCAGTTCTTTTTGAATTACCTTGATTTTCTCCCGCAAATAGTAATCCCGCTGCAGCTTTTCCATCTGCTGCCGAACTTCTGAGCCTAATTTTCTCTCAATCGCAAGGACTTCCAATTCATGCACTAAAATCGCATACAGCTTGCGCAAGCGATTGCCAACGTCATCAAGATCGAGCAATGCCTGCTTATCCTCGATTGAAAGATTTAAATGACTGGAAATAAGATCCGCCAGCCGCCCGGAATCATCGATGATAGAAACGGAAACCAACGCTTCCGCCGGAATTTTTCTCGTTACCTTAACCCATTCCTCAAACTGATGAACAACGCCTCGTGTAAGCGCTTCCAATTCCATCGAAGGAACAGCCGTATCACGAAGACAAATTACTTCCGCTTCGTCATATTTATCCAAAGCTTTGACCGAACGAATACGTGCTCGTTCGATTCCCTCGACAAGCACTCGGAAAGCTCCTCCCGGAAGCTTGAAAATCTGACGCACTTCAGCTACGGTTCCCATGGAATAAAGGTCTTCCGGTTTTGGCTCTTCAATTTCCGCATTATTTTGAGCAACCAGCAAAATACGACGTTCCGCCAACATGGCTTGCTCAATAGCCCCTATAGAACGAGGCCTTCCCGCATCTAAATGAATAATCATCGAAGGAAACACAACCATCCCTCGTAAAGGCAAAAGCGGAAATTTTTCCGTCCCTTTCATATTGGGCTCCTCCCTTTAGAAAAAGGCACTGTCAAAGACAGTGCCCTGAGTACCTTTTCATGCTTTAAGCCGATGCAACATGTTGCCGTGTCATCTGCGCCGACTTGCCCGAACCCATCGTCAGAACCGGGTCTAAATGATTGCTGACAACTTCTTTGGTTACACGACAAAGCGAAACATTGTCTATGGAAGGCAACTCGAACATCACATTCCGCATGATATCTTCAATAATGGAACGAAGACCTCTTGCGCCCGTTTTATGTTTCAAAACCTCCTGCGCAATCAAATGCAATGCGTCTTCATCAAACACCAATTTTACGCCGTCCAGAGACAACAATTTTTGATATTGCTTGACCAATGCATTCTTAGGCTCCGTCAGGATACGAACTAAAGCCGGCTCATCCAAAGCCTCCAATGTCACTACGATTGGCAGCCGACCGATAAACTCAGGAATCAATCCGTCTTTCAAAAGGTCTTCCGGCAGGACCTGTTTAAGCGTTTCCCCGATATTGCGAGTCTCTCGGTTGCCCATCTCCGCACCAAACCCGATGCCTCTTTTTCCCAACCGCGCTTCGATGATTTTTTCAATGCCGTCGAAAGCACCGCCGCAAATAAAAAGAATATTC
>DMKZ01000061.1 GCA_003454065.1 Spirochaetaceae bacterium | reverse complement strand
TCGAGCGCTATGTGCGAGGCACTTCTCCCCATGACCCTTATGAAGTGGTAGTATTTCCTGCTGCTGACAGCATCGTTCTCTATGTTGCCGATTGTCTCGCTGTACATCTTCGTAGCGCTGTCGAATCCGAATGTTATCTCTATATTCTTGTTTTTCAAATCCCCGTCAATGGTTTTTGGAACTCCGATGACGGCGATATCCACGCCCTTGGATTTGAAGTAGTCGTCCATTATCGCGGCGTTGGTGTTGGAATCATCGCCTCCGATCACGAAAATCACATTGATGCTCTTCTTTTCGCAGACCTTTATTATGCTTTCGAATTGTTCTTCCTTATCGAGTTTGGTTCTTCCGGTGCCGAGCATATCGAAGCCGCCATGGTTCCTGTATTTGTTTACGAGGTTTGCGTTGATCTGCTTGAGATTGCCTTTGACAAGTCCGCCCGGACCGGCAATCGAACCATAGATGACCGATTCGCTTTTGGATTTCTGAACCGCATCGAAAATTCCGCATATCACGTTATGTCCGCCTGAGGCAGGACCTCCGGAAAGAATCACGCAGATGTTCTTGATGCTCCTGAGGGTTTTTTTGTCGGTTTTGCCGTTCCTGAACCTTGTTGCTCCGAGAAGTTCGAATGTTTCCGTGTCTTCCGGTTTGGTTTTGAATACGTCCAGAAGTTGCGGAGCGAACCCGAGCCTTTCCTTTTCCAAACTTGATATCATAGTCTGATCTCCTTGAATGCGCAGGTTTGTCTGCACTGCACTTGTATTGCGATTATTCTATAATATTTTGCAATGATTGTAAAAACAGGCTTGAGGGCGCTTCTAAAACCTCAGAATCCGATTTCGCCTGATGCCTTTCGGGCTTGAAAACCGCTGGAAATCAGCAAAGGACACGATAGTATTCCGCTGGTTTTCGGCAATTTTCCGCCTCCGAAATTCACAGGCGCTCTCTGGAAGCAGGCTTTTAGAAGCGCCTTGAAGGGTGCTATGGTCTTTAAAATGCTTCGGTGCTATAATCGTTAATATGGAAAAGAAAGGCGTTTTGACGAATATTCTGCTTGTTGCCAATATTGCGGTTGCGGTCATAGGGCTGTTTGCGGGAACGAGGGGCGGCTCGGATTTGATGCGCAATGTCCTGATGGGGAGTAATTCGAACATTATCTATAGATTCGGTCTGATACCTTCGAGCGTCAGAAACGGACAATATTACCGGCTCCTGACATCGATGTTCATTCATAGCGGACTCATGCATCTTCTTGGAAACATGTATGCGCTTCATCTTTACGGCAGGATAGTCGAGGGCGCGCTTGGAATGTTCAAAATGGGGCTGATATACCTGATAAGCGGGATTTGCGGCGGAATCCTCGTGATGCTCATAAGCGGTCGCAATACCGTTACGGTCGGAGCGTCAGGGGCGATTTTCGGACTTATGGGCGCCGCTTTCGCATTGGCGATGATCATGCATAGGATGAGCGCGATCAGGTCGATAGGCTATGTGATAATAATGAACCTCGCCATCACATTCGCCGTTCCGAATATCAGCATCGGCGGTCATATCGGAGGTCTCGTCTCCGGCGCTGCAATCGGTTTGGTGTTCGGTTTGCTTTCCAAAAGATGAGAAAGATATCAAAGGTCGGTCGAATCGTTCTTGGGGATGGCCGAGTAGCGATCCAATCCATGTTCAAAAAGCCGCTTCGCGCATATTCCGAAGCTTCCCTGAAGAGGCTGTACAATATGGGATGCGACATAATGCGCTTTTCCATCTCCGACGAGTCGGAAGATGAGATTCGCAGTTTCGTCCGAAGATGCGACGACCTTTTTCCTTTGGTCAGCGACATTCAGGGGAGCGTTTCTCAGGCCGTCCGCTCGCTGAAGGCGGGTTGCTCCGCCATTCGCCTGAACCCTGCGAATTTCAGGATCTCCGACTTGGAATCCATAACCGAATTGGCAGGCGAAAGAAACGCTGCGATAAGAATAGGGATAAACGAAGGAAGCCTTGACGATAGGAGCGATGATGCGATTATAAGGTTCTTCGACGATTACGTTTCCTTTTTTGAAAGCCGCAGGTTCGAAAACCTTGTCCTGAGCGTGAAGTCGTCGGATTATTCGAGAACATTATTCATAAATCGTCTGATTGGCGAGAGATTTGGCTATCCGATGCATGTCGGTCTTACCGAAGCGGGCGATATATGCGTTTCCGCGGTTCGAACGACTATGGTTCTTTGCGACTTGATTAAAACGGGAAGAATCGACACCATAAGATATTCCATATCCGGCAGCGAGGAGAGCGAGGTCAGATGCGCTTACGAATTCTTGAGAACACTCGGCAATGCAAGCGGAGATTTCCAGATCGTATCTTGCCCGATGTGCGCCAGAGCCGGAGCGGATGTCGAAGAGTTCGACAGGATGGTGGAGAATTTCGTTTTCGATAATTTCGACATTCGAGGTCTGAATCTCAAGCTTGCAATCATGGGTTGTCCTGTGAACGGAATCAAGGAGGCGGAGGATGCCGATGTGGCCGTTTGCGCTACGAAAAGCGGTTATGCGATTTATCGCGACGGGAAGTTGGAATGCAATGTGTGCGAGAAGACCGAATTCGAATCGCTGTTTGTCGAAACCGTTTCGAATGCGATCAAGGAGCGCGCTATAGGGCGGAAAAGCATCTAAAAGAGGATTTTCGAGATTTATCGAAAGGAGAATATCGTATGAGGGAAATAGAAGCTAAGGCTAGAGTTGGTTTTTTCCAATTGAACAATGTTTTTTCGTATATGAACAAGAAGTTCGGAACGCCTGAGAAAACGACGAAGGTGGATACGTATTTTCACAAATCAGGCACCGATGGGGAATTCAGGGTCCGCAGAATAGAGGATGACTATTTCTACAACGTGAAAGTGAGGGTCGTAGAAGACGGAATCGAGAACAACATCGAAACCGAGCGGAAAATCACGAAGGAGGAGGCGAAGCAGATCGAGAAGGACAACGCTCCATTCGGGATAAAAACCAAGCGCGAATATGTTTGGAACACCCAATATAAGGGCTATGAGGTCCATATAGAGCTCGCCGACGTGATAAACCTGGGCATTTTCCTTGAGATAGAGGTTCTGGTTGACGAGAAGGCGCCGACTAGGACCGTGAACGCGATTAAGAAATACATCATGGGCTTTTATGAAAAGCTCGAACTTGCAGACAGGATAGAGAAGAGGAAATACCTCGACATGCTTTTCGGGTGCTGATACGGCAAAAAGCCTCCGAAATGCGGCAGATTCCTATTTTCATTTTCTTCTCTAACAGGAAAACTATCGGTATTTTACCTCGAAAATTATCCGAGTTAGGGGGTAATTTGGTGCAATGGCGATGGAAAAACCACCATAACTTGATAAATTGGCTTTGAAGATATAATGATGCTTGGGTGGTATCATGAAGCTGTTCAGGCGTGAAAACTATTTGTCGGAAATCCGCGGCGTTGCTACTATGGCTTGCTAATTCGTCAGATTAATCCCGAGAAGAACAAGATAAGGGTTAATGTTGCGGAAAAAGAGCAATCGCCCGTAAAGGATACGAAGCCGCAGACAGTGCATTCGGCCGACACCTACAGCAATCATTTTAAGGTGACGAATCCTATCGGCGAGCTTTCCATATAGTTATCCGACGACCAGGAGGATTTGCATATCAAAATCAAAAAGGGCATGTTCCCTTCCGATGCGGACTTTTTCCTATGCGGGAATCGTCTGATGAAAAGCGATACGAATGAGGAGACACCATTCCTGCTGGAATTATAGCATGCGGAAGGCGCAGGGCGGAACAAGTCGCCCGATAATCCGGACGGAACTAATCGCCCGATAGCGACATAGAACCGATCGCTGCGTTTGATTTTTTTCTTTAGTGGTGTTAGCATTAAATGCGGTTATGGCAAGAATGCTTGCCGTTTCTATTGTTAGGAGGGTTTTTATGAAAAAATTCATTTTTCCTTTTTTCTTGATGATTTTCATGCTGTCCTCTTTTGTTTTCGCTGAAGATGAAGCAAATGACGGATCGAAAGGGTACGGCACGTATGTGGTGCGCAAGTTCGAGGCTTCGACTTCGAAGGATAATCCCGGAGTCCTCAACGTCACGAGCTCTTATGAGAAGAAGACTCCCGATGGCAATGTGATCAAGGATAGCAAGAACGAATCCGTTGATGTAAGCGGCATGAACGGATATAGCATCAAGATGAACGATGACGATGCCGGCTGGACGGTTTCGGAGGGCTCTAAGGACATTCGGCGCATCAGCGCTTTTCCATCGGATGAGTTCGTCGATGCGGCGTTTGACAACATGGTGCGCAGCATGAGGGGCATTCGCGAGATGTTCGATGACGCGCCGCGCTACGAGGATTATTGCGATTGCTATCGTTGCAGGCGCGATAGGATGATGAGGAATTATCGTGCGAGACCTCGCATGGGGATGATGCCGTTCTGGTTCTAGGCATCTTCGAATAGCAGGTTTTCAGAAGCGCTCTCAGGTATTGTCTTCAAAAACCTGTTTTTATACGATCGGGCAGGCTTTCGGGCCTGCCTTTTTGTTGTTATGGGTTTTAAAATTCCCCTTTGGGATATGTTTATGAGCAATGAAGTTTTGTTTTTTGTTGAATTCGTGATAGCTTTCTCCGCCGTTCTGGCGATGTACAAGGCATTTGGGAAGGACGGGCTGTATGCGTGGATGATTTTCGCTACGGTCGTGTCGAACCTGCAGGTGCAGAAAAACATCCAAGTCTTCGGAATCACGGCGACTTTGGGAAATGCCTTGTATGCTTCGAGCTTTCTGGCAACGGATATTATTTCGGAAAACCACTCTGATGCCGAGGCGCGCAAAGGCGTGTATATGGGGTTT
>DMKZ01000135.1 GCA_003454065.1 Spirochaetaceae bacterium | reverse complement strand
ACCCTCGATTTCGCCCTCATATTCGTAATCTATGTTTATTCCGAAATCGTTGTTGAGCTTGGTTATTATCGAAATGTTGAGCCTGACTTCATCTCCGCTGTATTGCAGATAGAATTTGTCGAGGTTATCCATTTTCTTGAACGCAACGGGAATCAGAACCAGCGGAGCCCTATAGAAGTTCTCCTCATCCTCGACAATACGCCATTTCAAAAAGCCAAGCGCCAGGAAAAGTATGTTCGCCCCTTTCTCCTCTATGTACATCTTGCTCGAACGGTAGGTCCTCAAAAGCTTGCGATGAAGCTCCTTCTCGTCCAATGCGGTATATAGTCTCGAAGGATTATTCGATTTTTCAGTCGTGAAATAGGATTTCTTGCCCTCATTTACAAGATAATTGAAAACATCAGCGGCATTCAGGAACGGAAATTCGATTCCCGACGAAACTCTGAGTCTGTAGTTTATCAAGGGGTTCTTAAGCGACAGATCAAGCAACTCTTTTCTGGCAAGGTCAAGCCTTTCTGAAATAGATTCCATAACTTTAGAATTATTGCAATTTGACGCTTAAAAATCAATGCCTTGAATCTCCGCAAAGCATCTTGAGGGCATGTGGCAGAACGGGAATTATCGCTCGCAAGCTTTCCGATGCGCCCCTGGTGCTGCCGGGAAGATTCACAATCAAGGTCCTGCCGCGCGCTCCGGCCACGCCTCTGGACAAGTAAGCGTTCGAATTGCTCCTGCCGCCTTCAAGGCGCATCAGCTCGCAAATCCCGTCGGCGCGCCTCTCTATGACTTCCAATGTGGCTTCGGGCGTGACATCTGCGGGCGAAAGTCCGGTTCCGCCCGACGTAAGCACCAAATGAAAACCACGCTCAGGATTGCACAAATCAAGAAGTTCTGCCTTGATGCGCCCGGCATCGTCCGGAACGACCGACTTGTATTCGGATCTGAAGCCGTTTCCTCTCAATATGGACATCACCGCTTCACCTGCCTCGTCCGTTCGTGTTCCCATGCTGCAAGATGTGGAGACCACGAGTACTGCGGCATTATACAATGAGGCAAATTCGATGGTATCGCCCGCTTTGATCTCACCGCCTTCCAAAACCCTGAAAAACAGGCCTTTCTGCGGCATCACGCACTTTCCGGTCTGTCGCTTGATTGCGCAATCGCTATGACATTCCTTTCCGATTTGAGTGAGTTCGAGAACAACCCCGCCTTCGGTTTCCAATATGCTTCCTACAGGCATTCCATCGGTTTTCAAGCCTTCGGTTATTATGTTTTCCGCAAACACGCCACGATCAAGATTTCGACCGAGAACCTTTTCCATATCGGCGATATCCTCGGCAGCCAAAATGCTTACCTGACGATGCCATTTCCCGGCATGAGCATCACCGTCGATTCCCCAGCCCTTTTTCACGGAGACCCTACCCACTTCCTTTTTGATCTCGCCCTTTTTCTCTGAAATGCAAACCGCCTTAACCTTTCCTGTTCTTCCGCCTGCCGCCATTTCGTTCCCCAATTCTTCATTGCTTCTGCCACCGGCTTTCGTCATTACGCTAATCCTCGCTTTTCCTCTCGTAAACGCCGCTTTTGCCACCCGATTTTCTTTGCAGGCGAACATCAGCGATCTCAATATCCCTCTGAACCGCCTTGCACATGTCGTAAATCGTAAGAGCGCAAACGCTGGCAGCTGTAAGCGCTTCCATCTCGGCACCTGTCTGACCTTCGCATTTCACACAGGAAGTAATCAGAATCAGATTGTTCGAATCGTCGATTTCATATTCGATGCGAACTGATTGCAAAAGAAGAGTATGAGCCATCGGTATAATATCCGGAGTCCTCTTAGCGGCCATTATGCCGGCCACTTGAGCAACGGCCAGGACATCGCCTTTCTTTATGCCCCCGGATTTGATAAGGGACATCGTATTGGAATTGACTCTTACAGTCGCTTTGGCAATCGCTTCGCGTGAAGTCTGCGCCTTCCCAGACACATCCACCATAACCGCCCTGCCGCTTTCATCAAAATGCGAAAAATCTTCCTGCTCTGCTTTGCCCATACCTACCCGCCGATCCTCTTCATGCTTCTGCCGCCCGTCGTAGCGCCGTCTGCACCTGCGCTATCAACGCATCGCAAATCATCGTGCTCGCGCGGCTTGCTTTCGATAGCCCTCCTGATCGTGGCTTCCATTTCGGTCTCATTCTGACCAACTAAAGAAAACTCTTCGGCGGAATGCAGACACGGCTTTACGAATCCGTCATAAGTGATTCTAAGCCTGTTGCATTTGTCGCAGAAGGACGAGAATACCGGCTCTATCAGCCCCACCTTGCCTTTCGCCCCATCCAAAGCATAAAGGCAAGCAACAGATGAGGGGTTTTCCCTTCCGATGAATTTCAAGTCAGGGCACTCTTTCAAGACCTTCTTGCCGCTCAGAAAAGCATTCTTCCCGAACATGCCGTTTCCCGACATCGGCATCAATTCTATGAAACGCACATCCACCGGCATTTCTTTGGTGAGCGCAACGAAACCCGGAATCTCATCGTCGTTGAATCCGCCTATCAACACTACGTTCAGCTTTATTCTCCTAAATCCGCTCGACAAAGCGGCATGCAATCCGCCCATCGCCCTATCGAACATATCATAACCGGTAAGCTTTTCGTATTTGTCGCGCTTCAAAGTATCAAGACTTATGTTGATTCCGTCCAATCCGACTTTCGCAAGCTCGCCTGCCGCGCCGTCAAGCATAGTGCCGTTGGTTGTCAGATACACGCCGTCTATGCCCGAAATGCCTTTCACACCTCTTATGAAATCCATGAGCCTCGGATAGCACAAAGGTTCTCCTCCGGTAATCCGAACCTTGGTTATCCCGACACGGGAGGCGGCGCGAACGGACATCAGCCGCTCATCGTAGCCGAATCTAACTGCGGATGTTCGAACTATGGATTCGTCATCAGATGCAGATGTCCAGCAATATCCGCATTTCAGATTGCATTTGTCCGTCAGGGAAAAACGCAAATAACTGATTTGACGTGAATACGAATCGCGCATACGCTAATTATAGCACCGAGATGATACAAATCAAAACATCAAGTAGCGGCTTTGGCAATCATCCTGACATCATCAATCGATAGATCAAGGCATTCGGATATGACATTTGCATTAAAGCCCTTATCCATCATCCTAAGAACAGCATCTGCTTTAGCGACCTCCATGCCTTTCTCCATGCCCTCCTTGCGCCCTTGCTCGACGCCCCCCCTCGACCATCTCCCTTATCACGTCGCTCATAATGCCGACCTCCTTCGATTCCTTAAGTTCCATCGTCCTATTTCTCAGCACGCACTGGGCGCTCGGCCGCATCGTCCCTGAAAAAAACCGACATGTAGTAGTCGTCTATAAGGCAATATTCCGAAAACCTCCTTCTGAAAGCCTCATCTATGACAATGCTATCGGGGGCATTCGCCTTCCCCTCGATCCTGCATTTTCCCATAATATACCCGTTTCCCCTCCGTTTTTCAAGCGGGCGTATCGAGAGCCAAAGATTCCATTTCGTGCGCCTAGTACATATATACAGGAAAAACCAGGGATTTGTCGCTAAAGATGGTTCTTAGAAGTGCATTTAACTTGCTCCTTCCAACCTATCAAACCCTTCTTTTTGGAAGAAAATACAAGCGCAACTTTACGGGTTGTCTTATCTGATGCTAAATATGGTTTGAAGTAGCCCTTGTCGTCTATCTGTTTCAGCGCCAAGTTGCATATCTTGCCGACATCTTTGACGCCATTATCCATTTTCAATTCGAATATCCAAACGCAATTCGGGATCTGCAACACTATGTCCGCTCTGCCAGCTGATGACTGAGCCTGTCCGACAACCTCGAAACCTGTCACGCGAAAAATGACATGCACAAGACTCTCATAATAGTTTTCGCACGACTCATTCATAATCGTAGGAATGCTCGAAATGCAGGACGAGACTATGTCAACAACTCTCTTCGCGTCACCTTTCAGCAATGTCTGCCGAATGCTTTCAATGGCTACTTCAGACCTATTGCCTATGTTCCCATTCGATTTACTATCGCTTGCTGCCAGATATTTCGGCAAAAGGCAGGTCATAAGACCCTCTGCAACTTCCTTGTTAGGAAAACCAAGCTTGTAGATTCCCGATTGAAGGTCATATCTGATTATCGTCAGATACCCGTACTGATACAAAAGCGGGGCAATATCCAGGCTGTTCGGATCATAATCGGCGAAAAACATCTCGTCAACTTCCCTGCCATCCTGCAGTCGTCGGCAAGATTGTAAACAAAATCGGTCTTGTCAACATAAACATAACCGCCGTTCCTGATTATCTCGAAGCTCTGCGTTCCGATAGGCAATCTTCGTTTCATGCCTTTTATTTTAGTTCAGATGCAAGCGCAATGCAAATGAGGTTTTTTCAAAACTCGTTCCCATCGCTCTATTCCTGC
>DMKZ01000157.1 GCA_003454065.1 Spirochaetaceae bacterium | reverse complement strand
AATACTTTGCGTATATGCCCGTTTCAAAAGGGGATTCGCAGAACCTGCGCCTTGCACCGATACCTGAGCAGCGTGAAGGAAGGAGTTTTGAAAAACCTCTGCCGATTTTACGACCGAAAAGGCATCTGGCAGATTCGGGTTCTGATGTTTTTAGGAATGCCCTCAATTTCCGTTTTCGGGCTTTTTCAAGGTCAGATGCCTGTCAACGATCTCGAACTTGGGCACGAAAACAAAACATGCCACGAGGCAGACCACCGAAACAAGCCAGCTGACAATCGCCGAGAAATTGCAAAGCCCCCCGACAAGGAATCCGATCGCCACGCTTGCCATCACCACGACCGCATACGGCATCTGCGTTCCCACATGCTCGAGATGCGGGCATCCTGCGCCGGTTGACGAAAGAATCGTGGAATCCGAAATCGGCGATACGTGATCGCCGAAAACCGCTCCCGAAAAGATGCCGGCGACTGTGAACAATGTGCAATTCAAAACGGCGGCATGCGGCAATCCCGTGCTGATGCCAAGCTCCACCACTATCGGAAGCGTTATGGGTATCATGATCGAGAAGGTTCCCCAACTCGAACCCGTCGAGAAGCTTATGAGAACGGACACGGCGAGAACAAGGAAAGGCAGTATCCTGACAGGGAAGCGATTCTGCACGAAGACATTGGACAAATAATTGGAAAGTCCTAGTCCGCCTTCAGCAGGACTTGACTTGATTATTCCGCCTATCGTCCACGCCATCGCCAGAATGAAACATGCCGGAAGCATTGTCTTCACGCCGGAAATCAAAGCCGCGGACGCCTTTTCTATGTTGAACAGTTTTCTGGCAAGATAATAGACGTAAGTGAAGACTATCGAGATTATAATCGCATAGAACAATGCCTTCGAGGCGTCGGTATCATTGAACGCCTGTCCCAAAGTCATGCTCGCTGTCGCTTGGGAGAATGTCTTTATCGATTCCCCGTCTATTGCGCCCATATACGTGGTGACCGGGAACATGATCACGGCCGTGAATATCAGGACAAGAAGCGGAATCAGCATATCGCAAGTCCGCACACGGTTGTTTTCGGGAGGGAATTGTATGTTCTCCTCGCCCTCTACGCTCGGCGCTCCGTATCTGGAATCATAAAGGACTCCCTTGCTCAATGCCAAATCCTCCGACTTCTTCATTGGGCCGAAATCGAATTTCAGCAAGCAAAACGCGAGAACGGTGAATATAGTGAGAATCGCATAAAGATTGTATGGAATGCTCCTGATGAAGAAGGAGAACTCGTTTATTCCGAGTCCTTCGAACCCATCGCTGTTCTTAATGATGCTCATGACCGTTACCACCCATGACGATATGGGTGCGAGCATGCAAACTGGCGCAGCGGTCGAATCGAGAATGTAGCTCAGCTTGGCGCGAGAAACATTGAACTTATCCGTGACGGGGCGCATTACGGTGCCGACGGCGAGCGAATTGAAATAGTCGTCGATGAATATCACAAGCCCGCAAAACCATGTCAGAACCAGCGACGAGCGTCTGCTTTTGATTCTTTTCCTCGCCCACGCAGCGAAAGCGGAGGTCGCGCCCGTCTTTATCATAAGGCCGACGTATCCGCCCAAAAGCAGGCAGAACAGCACTATGCGGATGTTCCATCCGTCGGACAGATTGTCCGCCACATTATCCGTAAGATGCGTGATGGCCGCAAACGGATTTCCGCCGCACACTATCATGCTACCGACGAAAATGCCGACCATAAGCGAAACCACCACATCCTTGGTGATGAACGCCAGCACGATTGTCAAAATAGGAGGCAATATGCCCCAAATTCCATAATTATCCATAATATGGAATATTTTACCGATAGATAAACGATTTACAATAGCAAAACTGTAATTTTGTTAGATTTCTAACAAAAAATGCCAATCTGTTGCAAAAACCTCGTCAATACCAATATGTGGCGTCGCCATAGGAGAAGAACCTGTATTTCTCCTTCACGGCGTGCTCGTAGGCGCTTTTGACGATGTCCAACGAGGAAAAGGCGGCCACGAGAGCCATAAGCGTGGAATATGGAGTGTGGAAATTCGTCAAAAGCCTGTTTGCGACTTTGAACTCATAGCCGGGGGTGATGAAGATGCTCGTGCTTGAAAGCCCTGAGCGAACTATGCCGGAAGAGGCATCGCAAGCGCTCTCCAGGCATCTGAGCGACGTGGTCCCAGAGGCGATTATCGGCGTTTTTGCAGCTATGGCCGAGTTTATGAGTGCGGCATTATCGGGGGTTATCTCGTAATCCTCGCTATGCATCCTGTGGTCTTCAAGCGTCTGGGAGCGAATCGGAAGAAACGTTCCCATGCCCACATGAAGCGTCACGAATGCTATTTCAACGCCTCTTGCGCGAATGTTGTCGAGAATCTCTTTCGTATAATGCAAGCCGGCGGTCGGCGAGGCCACCGAGCCCAAATTTTTCGCATACACGGTCTGATACCGGTTTTCATCCGAAAATTCATCCTCTCTTTTTATATATGGCGGCAAAGGAACATGGCCGTTTTCAAGGAAAAAATCCTCGCGTATGCCTTCGGGCGAATCCGTTCCGGAAACAGGCATGAGGCAAAATGTGCCGTCGTCGTTGATGCGAAGCAATTTGAAGGCGACTTTGCCCGCCACAAGCGTTTCGCCGGCTTTCCGCTTCTTCAGCCGATTGCTCGTCACGCGCCATGCTCCGCCGCTTTCAGGGGATAAGAACAGCAATTCGACTTTACCGCCGTTTTCAGTACTTGCGAAAACCCTAGCCTTGCGGACTTTGCTTTCATTCAATACGAGAAGGCAGCCCGGCTCCAAAAGACTCGGAAAATCGCAAAAGCGCATATCCTCATATTTTCCAGTCCTCCTATTCACTGCCAGAAGCCTGTCGTTCCCGCGCCTATCAGCCGGATATTGCGCTATCAATTCGTCCGGCAAATCAAAATAAAGATCCTTTGTTTCCAAATCTTCCCGCCTCTATGCTGAAAAGCTCATACGCCTTGGCTGTGGCGACACGACCCCTTGATGTCCGCTGGATGTAGCCGCAACGTATCAGATAAGGCTCAAAAAAGTCCTCAAGCGTTTGCGCGCTCTCGCCTACGGAAATGGCAAGCGTCTCAGCGCCTACCGGACCGCCGTTATAAAGCATTATGAGATTTTTCAAAATTCTCAAATCCTGGGCTTCGAGTCCGTTCCTGTCTATGTCGAATTTCTCCATGGCTTCCGAAACGATTTGGGCCGTAACCTCATCGCTTCCTTTGACGACGGCATAGTCGCGAACTCTCCTGATGAGCCGATTGGCTATTCTCGGAGTGCCTCTGGAACATGATGCTATGGCTGTGACCGCATCGTCGGCGAGCTTGACGCCGAGA
>DMKZ01000102.1 GCA_003454065.1 Spirochaetaceae bacterium | reverse complement strand
CCGTCCATATTGATCGTGGCGCCGAGCGGAAGCGAGAATCCATATACTTCCTTATCGACTCCGAGGTTCTCGGCAGCCTGCATCGTGGTAGGAAGGGTTCCGTTGGAAGACCTGGTTACGAATGCCGTGATGAACGGCGTTCTGGCCTCTTTGAAGAACGGCTTGATTCTTATGCCGAAAACCCTGAGAAGACCGCCATACACCAAAACGACATGAATCGCATATCCGAGGAAGCATGCGACCGTCACATTCACCAACGCTCCGGCGACCTTCGCCCCGTTCTTGGCGAACACTTCGGCTATGAGAACCGCCACTCCTATGGGAGCGTATTGCATTATTCCGCGAACCACCATCATCATGATTTCGGAAAGCGCATCGAAAATCTGATAAGTCACATGGGCGGCGCTAGAAAGTCTCTCGTCCTTGGAGACTTTCAAATAGGAAAGGCAAAGCCCGAACAAAAGAGCAAAGAAGATCACTTGAAGAATGGTCTCATTCACCAACGAAGACAAAACGCTCGTGGGCACTATGTTGTAGATGACAGACCATACGTTCGACGTAGCCGTCTTACCCGCGGCATCAGCGGCAAGAGCGGAAACCGAAGCGAGCGCGGCGTGAGGCTGGAAAATGTTCGCCATAGCCAAACCGATAATAACGCCTATGGCGGAAGTCACCAGATAGATTATCACGACCCTCAAGCCTATCTTTCCTATATTAGCCGGAGAAACCGATGATGCGCCGATTACCAAAGTGCTCACGACAATCGGGATTATGATCATCTTCAAAAGCCTCGTGAAGATCGTTCCGAACATGCTTATCCATGCCGGAAAAGCCGTAATCCCAGATGATGCGAGGATAATTCCCGCAATCGCTCCGATGACCAGTCCGATCAGAATCTTGTAAAGCACATTGAATTCCAGATATGCTTTGAAAACGCCTCTCTTCTGTTCCATTTCTCTCCTCCTGTTTTCATATCGAGACCTGAAAGCCCCCATTTCCTGCAAAAGCGGAGCACCGCTCGCAAAAGAAAGCTTTCGAATCCAATAATCCCGGTTAGATTATAGGGAATGCAGCCCTTTATCGCAAATGCGGGGCGGAGCGGCGCGAGGGAACGAGAATCAGGACAGTCCCTTTTCCTTTGAAAGCAGACATTCAAGGGCATCGATGTATCCTCGCAAGCCTTTCCCCATTATTGTCTTGGCGACGTATTCGCGGACATAGCTTGTCTGGCGAAAACCCTCTCTGGAGGAAACATCGGAAATGTGAACTTCGACCGCAGGTATTCCAGTCGCCTTGAGCGCATCGAGAATCGCGACTGACGTATGGGTGTATGCGGCGGGATTTATGACGATGCCGTCGATTTTATCGAAATAGGCTTTCTGAATCCTATCGACGAGATCGCCCTCGTGGTTGGACTGGTATGTTTCGACTTCTATCATATTTTTTCGAGCGTAGTCTGAAATCATGGAAAGCAAGTCCTCGTAAGTCTCACAGCCGTAAATATCCGGCTCCCTTATGCCGAGCATGTTGATATTCGGTCCGTTAACAACAAGAAACCTTTTCATTGAACCCCCTCACTATCTTGGCTACGGCATCCGTGACGCTCCCCTCGTTGGGCACCCGCACGTCAGCGTATTTGGAATACAAGCCTGCTCGCTCGGCGTATTTCCTCTCCAAGCTTTCCCTTGTGGATGTAAGCGGCCGGGAGGAAGTAGCCTTCAGGAGACTCAAAGGCCGGTCAATCCAAAATACGATTCCATTATGCTTCAGCATTCTCATGTTGTCCGCGCTTAGCGGAACGCCACCGCCTGTGGAAACGACAAGGCCGTTCTTTTCCGAAATCTCCCTAACGACTTCGCTTTCCTCTTTTCTGAACCTCTTCTCGCCGAATCTAGTTATGAAATCCGCAATCGTCATGTCAAAACCTCTTTCGGCAAGCCTCCTTGCGATTATGGCATCGGTATCTGCAAATTCTCTGACCATGCCCTTGCATACATGCCGTCCGATGGTCGTCTTGCCGCATGAGGGCATCCCTATCAGGACGATATTAAGCTTTTGGCTGAGGATGCGATGATAGATATCGCAAATCTCGCGCTCGCTTCCGGCTGATGTCCCGAAATGATTCGCGGCATGAACGGCTTGCGCCGCAAGCATATAGAGACCTCCGGACGCCGGTATGCCCTTTTGCAAACCGGATTGTATGAAATCTGTATATAACGGATTATATATAACATCAGTTATTCCTATCAGATTACGATAATTATCGATTCTAATAGGCATTGAATTAGAATTCGGGAACATTCCGACCGGAGTAGTATTGATCACATAATCCACATCTAGCTTTTCAGCCGCCTCGTAGCATATCGCGTCTTCATTAGGGGTGCGCGATGCCTGGTAAATGGTCTTCACGCCAATTGACTTGAGAACGGCCTTGGCCGTCCTGCTCGTGCCTCCAGTCCCTAAAACAAGAGCCTTTTTGCCATCCAGCGAAATCGGTTGCCTCGAAATCAGGGCCTTCAACCCTAGGAAATCGGTGTTGTAGCCGAAAAGCCTGCCGGATTTGCAGACAATCGTATTGACCGCTCCCGTCTCCTTCGCCTCCGGTGAAATCCAATCGAGATATCTGACGACGCTTGTCTTGAAAGGAATGGTCACATTGATTCCCTTGAAATCCCTTTTCGCCATGAATTTTTCGAGCTCGTTTTCATTAAGTTCGATAAGATCGTACTTGTAATTGCCGATCATGGCATGAATAGTTTTCGAAAAACTATGGGAAAGCCTTTCGCCTATGAGACCATATTCCATTTCCCTAACCTTCAAAAGGGCCTGTGCCTGCAAGCGCGTCAGTCCCATATCTTAACGAGAGGAAATCGCAGACAACGATGGCCGCGAGGCTCGTTATGACAATGCAAATGCGTCTTATGATAGCAGGATCATGCCTGCCATTTATCTCAATCACCGAATTTTCGCCTTTCAGAAAGTCGATAGTGTCCTGACGCTTGGAAATGGACGGCGTCGGTTTGACGGCGCATTGGAATACGACCGGCATGCCATTCGTTATGCCGCCATTCGCACCACCGTTATTATTAGTCCGGGAAACCACCTTGCCATTTAAAAATGCGAAGGCATCGTTCGCTATGCTCCCCTTAGCATCGGCAAAACCGAAGCCTAGGCCGAATTCCACTCCCTTAATCCCGCCTACCGAAAACATCGCATTAGATATGACGCCTTCGACAGAGGAAAACCACGGTTCGCCTAATCCTGCGGGAAGCCCGACGATTGCCGTCTGCGTGATTCCGCCTATGGAATCACCATCCCGTTTCGCTGTTTCGATTTCCTTTTCGAATTTTTCCTGCGCATCTGATATGATTGGAAACATCCTGCCGCCAATAGCATCGATTTCCTTCTCGAAATCCGAGAAACTTCTGTCATGCGCGTTTCCGCATCGAAGAATGTGCGTACCGATTCTCACCCCTCTGTTTTTAAGCGCACTAAGGCAAATCGCACCAAGTCCTACGATCGGGGCGGTGATTCTTCCCGAAAAATGTCCGCCGCCCCTATAATCCTCAAAACCATGATATTTGCAAAACGCCGCATAATCCGCATGCGACGGCCTGGCCTTGCCTCTAAACGCTTCATAGGAGGAGCTGTCAGTGTCGGCATTGGGTATGATCATGCAAATCGGCGCACCCGTCGTAAAGCCGCCGAACACTCCGCCGACGATTTCATACTTATCTGCTTCGACCCTGGCGGTATCCGTTTTCGCATTCGGGCGACGCTTCGCCAAATTGGCGTCTATAAGATCGTAGTCAACCTTTACTCCGGGAGCGAAACCGTCAAGAACCGCGCCTATCATCGCGCCATGGCTTTCGCCGAATAGCGTCATCTTCACATTGTTTCCGATGGTGTTTTTCATAAGAAGAGCTCTTGATCGCTTTTCCAACATCTTTCGGGTCATCAAAGTGCTTTCCAAACACCACAAGGCGTTCATCAGCACTTCTCATGTCCACGAAACTCTCATTGCGTTAGAAACCGCATATAGGGAAAACCTTAGACCCTACAGCAGAAACATCGAAAAACCGCATGCAACAAGAAATGTCAAAAAAGCATTGTATTTCATAAGACCTCCTCCTTACTCTAGTGCGCTTCCAAAAAAATGCAATTCCATGTCTATGGAGATTCTAGAAACGCATTCTATGAATTTTTCCCATTAATGTTAATGAAATTTTTTATTTTTGCAAATATTTGTGGAATTCGCTTGCAGGAACGAGAATAGTCTTCCCGTTTGCAATCGCTTTCTGAAGTTTGCTGCCAGGATTTTCGCCTACAAGCAGGTGAGTGGTCTTAGATGACACCGAGCTGACGATGCGGGCGCCGCGCCGACGGACCTCCTCCATAGCGAGATCGGGGTTCTTAAAACCTTCTACCGAACCGGTAACGCACCAAACCTGACCTGCAAGACTATCGTCTATGATGTCACCATCGCCTTCCTGACGTCGCATCATAAGAGGCACAGACTTCAGACGTTCTATGCGCGCAAGCATCTTCGGAGTCTTGAAAAAGGATATTATGCTGGCAGCCATCTTCGGTCCTATCATCTGTATGCGCGACAGAGACTCGACATCACCGCTGGCAGCGGCTTCGATGAATTTCGCCATGTCATCGAAACCGGCATCTACGAGTATTTGAGCGCTTTTCCTCCCCACTTCCGGGATTTGAATCGCAACAAGAACCGAAACGAAATCCTTTTGCTTGGATTTCTCAAGTCCATCGATTATGTTGCGGACTTTTTTCTCCTTGTATTCCAGTTTTCCGAAAAGATCCTTCTCGTAATCTATGAAATACAAATCGGTGAAATCCTTCAAAAGTCCCAAATCAAACAAATCCTGTATGGTGCTTGAACCTATGCCCTCA
>DMKZ01000075.1 GCA_003454065.1 Spirochaetaceae bacterium | reverse complement strand
AAATTATTATTTTTCCTCAAATAATCAATGATTCCATCACATTCTTCCTTGTTTATCATTTTCAATAGGCAAATAGCCAAGGAAAATTTAACATTTATAGTATCACCATAATCTTCCAAAATCTTTACTGAAGAAATGAATTTGCTTATTTGCCGAAGGGAAAACACACCATAATATGATAAAACCTTAGCTATTGAGCTACTAAAGCCACGAATATATCCAACTACATTAGAGTCCAAAAGACAGCCCTGATTGCTTAGAACCCCCACTTCGTAATCAATATACTCCCTAAGTTTCTGATTAACTGAAAAGGGAATCTCATATTCTATGAACTTGCTGAAGTATGATTCCGATTCTTCGGATAAGCATCCGTATTTTTTCATCACTATCCCTTTGAATAGAATTGGATTGTACACCAATACGAATTTGACCCCGTCAATCGCAAAGATATGCTTTATCCTTTCCAGCATCTCAAGGGCAAAATCAGGACGGCACCTATCAAGCTCATCTATGACGATATACAGCTTCTTGCCACCTGTTTTTTCTAATATTTTTTTCAATGAATCCTTTAATTCTTCGCAAATGTCAACCTCATTGTCTTTGATGTTGTAATCGAAATTATCCAAAAATGAATCTGCGAAGACTTTCAGGTTTTCCTCGCCAATAAAACGATTTATCAACACGGTACCCATCCCCTTCAAGGATGCAAAAGCCACTTTCTTCGCACAATCAATTAAGCCTTTCGCATCGCTTTGCGATATTCCATTGTCCTTCATGAATTTCTTGAAAGCGGAGAATAAAATTCCAAATGGATCCTGAATGTAGTCCTTCTCGAAAGCATCAATATGAATTACAGAATTCTTGTTTCCATCCACCCGTCTTTCCCACAGTTTTACAAAGGTGGTTTTACCGGTTCCCCATCCGCCATACAGTCCATAGATATGGAAATTCGTATTTTCTATTTTCTCATTGAATTCTTTTATTAGCGAATCCTCTTGAATTATGTCGCCTCTTGCATTTCCATATTCGTCGGTAAATGTTTCTAATTCCGTCCTAATCATTTCGCACCTCGTCTATTCAGATAAATTATACAACTAAATTATACAACAACTTCGCACGACAGCAAAACAAACAAAGCATTTTTATTCTTTTTAAGAAGCATAAAGTATGGACTCGTTCCAATAAGTGGCAAACAAGATTAATAGGAGAACCACAGGTAGCATTTTAAGGTCAGAACGAGTTGTAAGCCAGTCATCTTCTATTTGAATGTGGGAACATAAAGACATAACAAACCAATGCCATCATTTCTCGCTTACCCACAAACAATTCCGGAAATTTTCTCTTCTCAACACCGGTAATAAGTAGAGGAAAGAAAATGACAGATATACAGAAACAAAAAATAAACACACTTTCATCACAGGGTATGGGATACAAGTCGATAGCAGCAAAACTCGGTCTGTCTGCAAATACAGTCAAGAGCCACATTAAAAGAAATGCGATGCAAAACGATTCCATATGCCTAAACTGCGGCGATCCACTCACCCACCTTCCACATAAGAAACACAAGAAGTTCTGCTCTAACGCTTGCAGATACTCCTGGTGGAACAGAGCAAGGGGCGAAAAATGACACAGGAACAGTTCAAGGCTGAGAAGTCCTATCTCATCTCGCTCTCAATCATAAAAGCGCTGAAGAGCAATAACATAATCACGGATAAAGAATTCGATGCCGCCGACAAGGCGCTGCTTGAAAGATACAGACCTGTGGCAAGCTCCTTCATCCATTCCCGGGGGACTTGATATTAGTTTGCAAAGACGGCTACATAATGATAAGGAAAATCATATGAAAAGCATAGAATTGATACAAAGAAAAGCACCTGAACCAATCAGGAGAAAAAGGGTCGCCGCATACTGCAGGATAAGCATGGAAACGGAGAGGATGAACCACTCGCTCTCCGCTCAGGTCAGCCATTACAACAAGCTGATCCAGAGCAATCCCCTCTGGCAGTTCGCGGGAGTCTATACGGATGACGGGGTGTCGGGAACAAGCACTAACAGACCTGGCCTTCAGGCTCTGCTAGATAAATGCGACAGAGACGAAATCGACATAATCCTTACAAAGAGCATATCGCGCTTCGCAAGGAACACCCTCGACCTTCTGTCCGTCGTACGCTCCCTCAGGGAGAAGAACATTGAAGTAAGATTCGAAAAGGAAAATATCAACTCGCTCACAACCGACGGCGAGCTTATGCTCACCCTCCTCGCCTCATTCGCGCAGGAGGAGTCGAGAAGCATTTCAGAGAATGTCAAATGGGGAACGGTGAAGAGATTCAGGCAGGGAATCCCGAACGGAAGATACCGCATATACGGCTACAGGTGGAAAAGCAAAACCGAACTTGAGATAAACGAGGCCGAGGCCGGGCAGATAAGGGAAATCGTCAGCGATTACCTTTCAGGCATATCCATGACCGAAATTGCAAAGAGGCTGAATAAAAGGAACATCCCCTCCTCATACGGAAAGAGATGGCACGACTCCACGATAAGGCAGATGCTTACTAACACAGTCTACACCGGAGTGCTCGTGATGCAGAAGGCGTACTCACCTGGAGTGGGTCTGCATTCTGCAAGAAATACGGGCGCTCTTCCAATGTATGTCATAGAGGAACATCACGAACCGATAATAGACAAGACCACGTTCGAAAGGATAAGGGACATGATCAGGACCAGGAGCGAGCTCGGATTCAGGGTGATAAGCAACATAAGGCAATATCTCACCTGCTTCTCAGGCGTCATCAAATGCGGATGCTGCGGCAGGACATTCGTCCACACACGCAAGGTAAGCAGGGCGACGGGAAAAATCAAGGACGACGTATGGATATGCTCGTCGAAAAAGCATGCGCGAAGCAAGGACACCCCACCCTGCCCCTCTTGCAGGATACCGTCCTACAAGCTGAGAGGGATGGCGGCCGAAGTCCTCGGACTGAACGAAATGGATGATGATGTGTTCACGGAAAAAATAGAAAGGATAACGGTCTTCGGGGACAGAAACCTCGAATTCACGTTCAGGGACGGCAGGAAAGAGACAAGGCACTTCGAGCTTACTGGTCACAAGGACTGCTGGACGGAGGAATACAGAAAGGAGCACGGAGAGAAGCTGAGGCAGTACCACATAAGGCAAAGGGAGGCGAGAAAAAATGCAGAACAGGACAGTTAAGGTAATACCCGCGACCAGTCCTCTTATATCGGGAGAGCGCGGAACCTCAGCCATCAAAAGAAGGGTTGCGGGGTATGCCAGAGTATCCACAGACAACGATGACCAGTTCACATCCTACCAGGCGCAGATCGACTACTACTCCATTTACATAAAGTCCCGACCTGACTGGGAATTCGTGAAGGTCTACACAGACGAGGGGATAACGGGCACTAACACGAAGCACCGCGAAGGATTCAAGAGCATGATCAAGGACGCCCTGGATGGAAAAATCGACCTAATAATCACGAAGAGCGTCTCAAGATTCGCAAGAAACACAGTCGACTCCCTCACTACCATCAGAAAGCTCAAGGAGAAGAAAATCGAATGCTTCTTCGAGAAGGAGAACATCTGGACATTCGACGGCAAGGGAGAGCTTCTGATTACAATAATGTCGTCGCTTGCGCAGGAGGAATCACGCTCGATTTCCGAAAACTGCACATGGGGTCAGAGAAAAAGATTCGCCGACGGAAAGGTATGCGTGCCATACAGCAGGTTCCTGGGATACGACAGAGGAGAAAACGGAGGACTTGTCGTAAACCGCGAGGAGGCGAAGACGGTCCGCCTCATCTACTCCATGTTTCTCGATGGAAAATGCGTCCATAGAATCGCCGACGAGCTCACCTCCGTCGGCATCAAGACGCCCGGAGGCAAGGACAGATGGAACCAGAGGACCGTCAGGGCGATACTGACAAACGAAAAATACATCGGAGACGCCCTTCTTCAGAAGTCATTCACCGTTGACTACCTCACAAAGAAAAAGAAGATGAACGAGGGAGAGATACCGCAGTACTACGTCAGGGACGACCACGAGCCGATAATACCGAGGGACGTGTTCGAGCTCGTCCAGCAGAAGCTGAAGGACTCCAAGGGAAAGTCCATATCCAACGCACACCCCTTCTCGGGTAAAATCTACTGCGGAAAATGCGGCTCGGTGTTCGGCAGCAAGGTATGGCACTCCACCGACAAGTACAGGACCATCATATGGCAGTGCAACGGCAAGTACTCAGGCGACGGCAAATGCCAAAGCAGGCACGTCACGGAGGCTGAAATCAGGGAGGCTTTCATAAGGGAGCTCAACGCCCTGCTTGAGAACGAAATCCGGGATACCGAGGAGATAATCAGCTCAGAGATTTTCGACACCTCCCCTCTTGAGGCAAAGGCCGAGGATTTGAGTAAAGCGCTTGACGGAATAAACGAGAAGGTGCAGAACGAAATCAGAATCAACGCCAGCATCACCCAGGACCAGGATGAGTACGAGAAGAGATACAATGCACTGTGTGACGATTATGAAAAGACGAAGGAAAAGCTCGATGCGGTGCTATCCGAAATCAGTGACCTTAAATCGAGAAAGCTCAAGTCGGAGCGCTTCTTCAAGGAGCTAAAGGAAATCAAGTCCCCTGTTTCTGAGTTTGACGAGAAGGCATTTGAAAGGCTTGTAGAGAGAATAGTTATCAGGGATGACGGAATTGAGGTTGTGTGGAAAGAATAAAAGAAGTAGATTCCTTAAAAACACTCAATTTCCAATTTACTATTTTCTTTATCGGCTCATTGAAGAGTGTTTCGGGAGGGGGATAAAGTGATCCAACATTTTTCATAACATACACTTTATTCATTATTGATAACCTATCGTACCAGTCAATTGAAAAAAAAGTATTTTCCCCAAACAAGAAAAACATTTTAGCCAATATATTAGGAATATCATTCCATAACAAAATTTTTTGAACAAATTCTTTCACAGCGTTATTATTTTTTTTCCAGGATAAAAGAACATAACCTTTCCCATCTCTAACAAAAGAAGACACAACCAACATTTCCACTTCTTTTCGCAAACATTGTTCAATCATTTGTTCACTATTTATTTTCAAATTAATATCTGTCGCAAATGAACAGACGATATCCACTGGCTTTTCTGATACAAAACAGATATAATCGATATCAATTTTGTCGTTGTATAATTCCAAAAACAAATCTTCAAGATTATTCTTTCCCAGGTCTGAACCCATTTGAAATATGCTTGACATTTCAGAAAATATCTGTTCACCTATTTTGTTATCATCCTTTTTCAATTCATCTATGCATATCTTAAATGGTAACATTCCCTTGTCTGAGGAATTGATTTTTTTCTGATAGAGCTCATAGGCAACAGAACGAAAGGTTAATAATTTTAGTTGTTCAATTGAACCAGAAAATATATCATCCTCTAAAGGCGAAAATATTTCCTTATCGTGTCTCCCGCAAAAACAATTAATTGTGGATGCTCTATTAATTCCTATTTTAACAGGTTCTGGCCAATACCCATTGTTTGGGTTCAACATTTTCTTATGAATTTGTAAAAATTCTTTTGCCGCTCCAGCCGACAAAGCAAATGAATAAACATGCCCATCTTTTGATATATCAATTATACCACCTTTCTTCTGAATTGTATGGGCTTTAATAATATCCTTTTGTTTGTACTTGCATTCTGGGATTAAACAACACTTTAATTGATGAACATCATTATTCTTTGCAATTATTCTATTAAAAAATATATCCAAGTCTTGCTCTATCATTCTATCGTTAATCAAACTGCCTCTAAATAAAAACTCACAGGTCGGAATCCGTCATTGCATGAAATCATCGCAGACCTCTTATTCTTCATCCATCCGTCATAAAAGTTCTCTGCACCAGATGCAAGAGCAAATACGAACGGCTGCAAGTTCATCCATGCACTCTGGCAGAACCCCTGAGGGCATAATCCGTCCTTTGAAATCCACTCATCTCCCTCTTTTATATTACAGGCATGCTCAATTGGGTTTTCATATTTTTTAATCAAATCCTTGTGACAGATTTTCTTCACTGCCGTAATTTTCACATCAAACATACGAGAATTATACTTTAAAACGGGATTAAAATCACTTTCTTTGTAATCGTGTGTAATCGTGTAAAAGGGGGTGCAAGGGGGTGCATTTCAAATCTTCTGCAAATTTGTCAAAATACTCAAATTTCATAAAACCGCCCTATTTTTTCGACACTAAAGATGTTCACAAAATCCTAAAAACATTCATAATTCATTGAATTTCAATAAGATAAATGATGATTTTAGGCACATTTGTTTTGTATCAAATCTGTGAAGATAATATCATAGGCGATGGAACATCCTGTTTTCTCCACAAATTTGATAACCTGCGGTTTGAGCCACTCCTCGCCTTTCGTGAAGAATTGTCCTAATGCGATTTTCTTTGCGATCATGATTCAAACCTATTTCGCAAATCTGTCCTGCCAACTGAATGGGCTTCGCCTCCACTCCTCAAGACTTTTCTTGGCCTTATCGTCTATATAGCCGATGGAAAGGGCCGTTTCAAGCATCGAATCGTAATCCAAGATGGTATAGATGTTGCATGCCGGCTCCAACGCATCGAAAGCGGACGAAGCCTTGTCCAACCCGTATGTGAATATGGCGAAGCAGTTGCTGCAAATCCCATTCGCATTTCTAATCGCTTTGAGGGCTTCTATGCTTGAGCCGCCCGTGGAAATCAGATCCTCTATCAGAAGCACCTTTGCCGAAGCATAATCCTTTCCTGCAAGCCCTTCTATCTGTTTTTTAAGGCCGTGATCCTTCGAGAACGAACGAACATAGCTGAGCGGCAGCTGCAACCTGTCCGCCAAGCTCGTGGCATGCGGAATGCCAGCCGTACTCGTTCCGGCTATGCAATCGAACTCATCCTTGCCAAGCGCATCCGCCATTTGAGCGAAAGCATCGGTTATGATTTTTCTATATTCGTATTTTGAAAGGAATTGCCTGTTGTCGTTGTAAATCGGCATCTTATAGCCGGAAGCCCATGTGAAAGGCTTATCAACGCTCAACTTTATAGCGCCCATTTCAAGGGCGATTTCAGCAAGCCTCCTTGCGTAATGAACCGTAAGATCCTTCATGTCTTTCTTCATAAGTCACCTCTTCCATATTTCCTTGAACGTATGGAACTTTCCGCAATAAGCGCACTCGAAGTGGCTGTCCTTCGTGCGAAGGAAATAATTCGGAACGTTTTCGCTGTTACAAGGATGCGTAATGCATGACTGATTGGTGCATGCTATGTCTTCGAAATTATATATTCGCGGCGGAATATGCGTGCGATATTTTTTTACGACCCTCGAATCCCTTATGATGTTCAGCGTAGCGCCGCTTGCAATGGCCGCAAGCCTTTTCAGCTCCTTCGTGTCCAGATCCCTGTATTCGGGAATGAAAATCAAGCCCTTGTATTTGCCGTCCTTGCCTGTTCCGACCCACGTTCCGCCTCTGCTTTCATCAAGCTTCAACACGTGAAGTATGGAATTCATGTGGCTGCGTATGTCGCTCGGACTTTCGCCCTTGCATATATGATCGATCACGAGACCGTTCCTCAAAGGCCTCATGCCCTCCGCATATTCCGTTTCATCCCCCTCCATTGCGCCATCGCCCGGATCGACTTCGACTATGTATTTCTCGTCGAACATGGAAGTCCTATCGCTTTTTTCGGGCTTGAAATCGTCTCCGATCGCACCCGCAAGCAAGCCTATCAGGACTATCCTGCAATAATAGTCGTTAATCGACTGCCGCTCCCAGCCGTTGAAAGAAGTATCGTCCAGCCATGTAGGAATCGTCGGATGCTCCTTATGACGCGGCAGCGGATGATAGAACTTGGTCTTAGGATCGATCTTATCTACGAATTCCTTGCGGAAAATTATGCTCTCCCTGAGTTTGTCGGCCTTGCTGAGAACCTTATCGCCCATCCTTTCAAGCTGGGGTCTGGTGAAATACCAAGTGAGCGCGACATCTTTCTGAGAAAGGTATTCCTCGATAGATTGGAAAACCCTGACGCTAAAGCCGTTCTCCCTCATCTTGCTGACGTATTCTTCCGGCATTTGAAGTTCGAACGGAGCAACCAAATCCACTTTCGCATTGTCGAAAAGCTTGAGCCCATCGGTTTTGCTATGCACCGTCCTGCCATGGTACAAATCGCCCACAAGCGCCAAATGGATGCTATCGAAACTCATCCCCGTGTCTTCAAGAAAGCTGAATTCATCCAAAAGCTCCTGTGTCGGATGCTCATGCCTGCCATCGCCGGCGTTTATAAAAGATGGCTTGAACGGCAAATTGTTGCGCATGCAATACCGTTCGGTCTCTTCGGACAGCCATTTCGTCAAGCCTTCCACCGTGCTCCTGACGATGAACATCCTGTTCTGATAGCCTGAGAGCGTATTGAAGGTATCGGCATAGCTCTCTCCCTTGTTTATGGACGAACCGGCGGTTATAAGCTCGCTGACTTTCGCATGATGAAATTTCGCGGCATTGCGGAAACTTTCCTTGGTTCTGGTCGAGTTTTCTATGAAAACCTCGTAGATTCCGAAATCGGGATCGTTGATTCTGAATTCGTCTTGTTTCCTTGTATCATTGCTGATTATCGCCTTTTTAAGCTCCAAAACCTTCTTGAAGAAATACCGCCTCTCCTCGATTGAAAAATCTGCAATTACATTGAGCGATCTGCCCTTGAAAAGATTCGCACCCATTACCACCTCGTCTCGCAAAGGGCGCTTCTAAAAACCTGCTGTCCAAAGGGCGCCTGCGGATTTCGGAAGCGGAGAATTGCCGGAAATCAGCGGAATACTGTCGTATTTTGCTGATTTCCGGCGGTTTTCAGACCCGAAAGGCATCAGGCGAAATCGGACTCTGGGGTTTTTAGAAGCGCCCCGAACTAATAGCGCAGAAAACCCCAAACGGCGAATGGGATTCAAAAACGCTAAGGAATTATATTACGACAGGCATAAATTGTCGAGAGTCTAAAGCAGTCTAGAATATTATTGAAAGTCTAAAGGGCGCTTCTAAAAACCCCAGAGTCCAAACCTGCCAGATGTCCTTCCGACTGAAAAGCCGGCGGAAAGCCTCGAAATACACGGCAATCCGACAAGCAACAACGGCTGTTTTATTCTCTTCCCGAAAGAAAATCGCAATGTTTATTATGAGGTTTTTTCAAAATTGATTTCAAGACGATGCGGTTATCCGATTTTGGTATTTTTCGTGGAGCGGGCTCACAACGCAAGCCAAGGATTTCGCAGCGAGAAATGGAATCGAACTCATCGAGGGAAAAGATCTGGAGTATTCTCAAATGTATTCCATGGGTAATGCCAAAAGGTCATTTCCCAAATTGACCTTATCAGAGCAAGTGCAGATGATTGCACCCGTTCCGCGCTTCTTGGATGTGTCCTTATCGAGAGTTTTTTCGACTTTTTACGAATTCAATTCGGAATTGGCCGCATTATCAAACAAAAGATCAACCTCTTCGAAACTATTCCCTACACATCCAATTCAAACCTCAAAACAAGCATATTGCTGTTGTCTTCGCGCTTGTATTCCATATCGGAACAACTCTGAAGCATGATGCCGATTCCCATGCCGCCCTGATCCAGAAACTCGAATTCCTTGCTGTCGGACTTATAGGAAGTAGGATCAAACGGAATGCCATCGTCTGAAAAAATCACTTCGAGAATGCCGTTCTTCACGCCACATGCGAACTTGAAACTGGTCGCCTCGGAATAACGGACAACATTCGCAATTGTCTCGTCGCATGCAAGCAAAACGCGCTTTGTCGCAACATTATCGCCGGCAACATCGATGATCGCACCTTTGACAATATCGAAGGACGCAAGGGAAACCGGAAGCCCGACCCATTTGCTATCCCCCACAGCACGCTTCTGCGGAGCATCGGCAAAACTGAAGAAAGCAAGCACTGCCATATCATCGAACGGCTCGCTTCCCTGACAAAAGATCTCCACTGCGTTTCTGACCCTGTAAACCGCTTCGCTAGCGGCATTCTCATCAGGCTTCACGCCGCGCAAGGAGTCCATGAGCCTGCCGGAACCGAAAAACTCGCGGTTCGGATTCGTCGCCTCAGTCACTCCGTCCGTATAGACCAACATGCCATATCCCGCCGGAAAATCCATCGTATGGTTTTCAAATGCGAAGTCGTCGAAAAGTCCGAGAGCCATCCCGCTATCGAGCTCCATTAGCGAAACATCATCGACAAAGGCGATCGGAGGAGTATGCCCTGCATTGGAAAAGACCATTTCACCTTCGGACAAATCGAAAACGGCAGCGAAAACCGTAGCGAAGAGCCCCTCCGGATTTGCAGCGCATAGCTCGGCATTAGCCTGATTCAGGGCATCGGCAGGACTGAGTCCCGCCATCAGCTTTTCACGCATCATGGTTTTCGTCATGGCCATGAACATGGCTGCGGAAATGCCTTTTCCGGAGATGTCCCCGATCATTACGCAAACTTCGTTCGCACCCCTCGCAAAGCAATCGTAAAAATCTCCGCCCACCAATTTGGCAGGCCGCGTAAGCGCGCTGACGCTAAAGGTTTCACCGTTCTTGGTCATCGTTTCCGGAACCAGACCGTTTTGTATTCGTCGAGCAACATCTATCTGGACATCGGTTTCAAGCTTCTCCCTTGTCAGCGCATCTATATTGCCCAAATAGGCGTTTATATCGCCCTTCATCTTCTCAAATGCAAGGACTATCCTCTCTATCTCGTCCTTTCCGGTCGAATCGAAAGCAAATTTTTTGCCATGTTCACCGGATGATGCAAAGCATATCATGCTCTCGTATGCGGCATTTATGGGCTTGATTATCCTGCGTCCGATCAATGCCAGAAGAACAGCAAGACCGAAAGAAAGCGAAAAGAAAATCGCCAGCACATTAAGCGCAAACGCCCTCATGATCATCCGTTTCTCACTTTCCATCGAGAAGTCCATGCCTATGAATGCCTTGAGCTTGCCTTCCTCATCCAAATAAGGAACCAACCATGTGGTTTCGTTTCCATATTGGTTCCTCAGATAAATATGCTGGATGCTCAAGTCGCCGTTCAATATAGCCATCTCCTCGGGCAGCAGATAGTCTATTGAAGCGTTTCCGTTGACAAATCCCTGCGCCCTTTCGTCTTTCTCCTCATCTGCCGACGAACAAAACACGTACTTTCTTTTGCCGCTTGCAACATCGATCCGATATGCATACAAATAATCCAATTGAAACCCCATGCAGTAGTTCCGAGTAAGCATTCTAGCGGTCATATAGGAATATTCGTCTGCAGTTTCCCCCAGGTTTCCAGAATCCCAATATCTCAAGAAGTAGCTTGTAATCTCACCGCAGCTTCTCGCACGGCTCTCACCTTCCCGCATCACATCTTTGTATGCCGTCCTCAAACCAATCGCGCTGGAGATTGCCAAGGACATCAGAAACGTAATCATAAAACTGATGACGACCCATTTTCTTATGGATTTATGCTTCTTGTTTTTCATACGCGAAATTTCCGATAAATCATTTGAACCCTAATCTCTTTTTTTCATAGCGCTTCTGAAAACCGCTCCGTCATGCGTTGCCAATCCTCGCGCGTAACGAACGACACGACCGCATCAAAACGCCGTTGCGAACACACGCTCAAAGAATACCCAGAAACATTCCAATCGTCGAAAAACAGCTTTTTCCCATTGAGCAGCGCCTCTTTTCTTGCGAAATCAATTGAAATCGCGCTCGAATCGAAAGCGGGGAGACCTTGACCCTCTGCCTTTGAAATCGCCTCGCGAATCGTCCAGACTTTGTAAAAGCATCCCAAATTATCGCGATCCGACAAAATGAGGGCCTTCTCGGCATCGGAGAAAAAACCTGCAGCATCTTCCCATTCGAAATCTTTGCATTGCTCGATGTCCACGCCAACAGGACTGTTGCAATATGCCAATGCGACACAATCTCCGGAATGCGACAGGTTGAAGTGAGGCGCATTCTCAAATGCGAAGGACGGCTTGCCGAATTCGGAGAATCTCAAACGAATGTCAGAACGCCCTGTCGTCTCCATAGCCAAAGCCCTTATCATGGTCCGGCCTGCCAAGCATAGCATCTGATCATTCTCGCGCACATACGCCGAAACCTTTTCGCGATCCTCCGAGGGCAAAAGCCGCAACAGAGCCGAATGCGACTTGGCAAGCCCTAAAGACGAAATATCGGCAATGCGGATATGGACAAAATCCCGCTCGCCAACATCTTGAAAATAGCTCACTCGATATTCAGCTTCTTGCTCACGCCAGACATGTTGAATACATCCATAACCCCGTCGGACACGTTCCGGACAATCAGCGCGCCGTTCATTTTCTTATATGCCGACACGACCTGACGGATGCCGGCAGATGAAATGTACTCCAAGCCTTTCAAATCCAAAACAAGGCTTGTCGTTTCGGGTCCGAGGGCTGCAAGAGCAGTTTCGAACTCAGGAGCGCTTTGCGTGTCAAGCCATCCCGTCAGGGAAATGGTCGCAACGGCGCCGTCCGCAATGCTTTCAATAGTCATAAACAATACCTCCCGAAAACTTAAGGCGCTTCTAAAACCCTTCGTCGAAATATCCGAGTCCGCTCAGCGCCCCAACGAACTTTCTGAAATAATCCCACGAGATTATTGGCCAGACGAATCCCATCCTGTAAAGGACCTGAAGCGTATAATGCCTATCCATGGAAAGAATCCTGCGCTCGCGCTCATTCGCATTGGAAGCATAAGCCATCAGGCTCGTCAGAAGAGCCGCCTTCTTAGGGTCGGACTGAATGTCTGCAAATGCCTTGTCAAACGACTCCTTCTCCGTGAAGCTCACATCATACCCCATCGCCTTCATCTCGTTGAACACATGGACCATCTGAACGTATTGATCGGTTATCACATGGAACAGCATGCAATTCTCAGGGGTTCGAGACAGCTTGACGGTCGCTTTCGCAACCATGTCGATAGGCGAAAACTCCATGGTTTCATCAAGCAAGCTGAAAGGCGCGCAGCCCAATGTCGTAAAAGCCCTAAGCCTGCCCATGGCGGAGTTGGACTCGAAATTAATCTGGAATTCGCCATCGCTTTGCCTTGCCGACAAATTGCCGTATCGCATTATCTTCGCCTTCAGACCTTTCTTCGCAACTGCTTCGAGAACCGCCCTTTCCGCCAAAAACTTGGAATGAACGTATTTATTGGAAAGATCCTGCCCGAAATACAACGACTGTTCGTTCGGCCTGCATGTTTCCGGCATGTCCTTGAAGCCTATTTCAACCACGCTCATTGTCGAGGTCTGAACCATCCTCGCATTCTTAGACAAGCAGAAATCGATAAGGTTGACAACGCCTCCGACGTTTATGTCTTCGATTCTCGAGTCCGCTGCGAAGTGCTTTACGCTAGCCGCGCAGTTTATGACGGTGTCTATCGGCAGCCGCTTGCACGCTTCCAATTTCACCTTGTCCGTGATGTCGCCTTCCACCGGTATGATCCTGGTTCCGAACAATTCCTTGCAAGGAGATTCGAAATAATACATCAGAAGTTCTTTAAGCCTTGTCTCGGGGCTTCGCTTTCCTCCCCTGACAAGACAATAGATGGTGCAATCGGTGCTTTCGAGCAGTTCGTGAAGAACATGCATCCCCAGATATCCCGTAGCACCCGTCAGGAGAACGTTTCCTAAAGCAACCAGCTCTCCGTTCAAATACGAATCAAGCGCGTTCCTCTCCAGCAATCTGTTGATTTCCGAATAGTCGTAATCCTCTATTTCGCTATCCGCCGTGTCAGCATCCGATACGCCTCCCTTCTCGAACATCGATGCCAGCTTCTTCGGCGTCGGATTCGCAAATACGTCTCCGAAGACTATGCCGTATCCGCGCCTATTCGCCTCTATCACGACTTTGGTGACCAGAAGCGATGTTCCGCCCAAATCGAAGAAACTCTCCGTAACCAACACGTCATCAACAGCGAGCAGCGAAGAGAATATCTCGCAGAAATCCTTCTCCGCCTTGGTTTGCGCAGCCTCTCCGCTTCCTCGGAAAACCGAAGGCAAAGGCAGGTTCTTCAAATCAAGTTTCCCGTTCGGTGTGAACGGTATTTCGTCCAGCTGCATGAAAGCTGTCGGCACCATGTATGGCGTAAGGGTTTTCCCCAATTCGGTCTTCAAGGATTGAATGTCAACCTCGTTGTCGTTGGCAAACCATGCGCAAAGATGCTCTATGCCGTTTATCTTCTCGATCTTGACTGCAACGTGCTTCATTCCGGGTTGAGCGGCCAGAACGGTCTCTATCTCGCCGAGTTCGATGCGAAGCCCGCGGAGCTTTATCTGGTTGTCTTTCCTGCCGAGTATCTGCATATAGCCGTTCTCAAGCCATCTGCCATAGTCTCCGGATTTGTAAATGCGTTCGCCCTTGTAATCTATGAAACGGTCTTTGGTCATCTCCGGCAGGTTGTTGTAGCCCTTTCCGACTCCCCATCCGCCTATATATACCTCGCCGACCATTCCTACGGGGAGCTCGTTTCCGTCGGTATCGACTATGTATTCGGTTACTCCGGGCGTCGGCTTTCCTATCGTGACTATGCTATCGCCTGCCAAATCATGCTCATTGCAGGAGATGGTTATCTCCGAAGGCCCGTAGATATTCATCGGATGGTCAACAAGCTTCTTGAGATCGAGCATGAGCTTGTCAGGATATTTCTCGCCACCGCATATTACCAATTTGCCGTATTTTCGAAGAGCTTCGCAGAACTTCGGAGAAGCCAGAAGAGTCTGAATCCTCGAAGGCGTTCCACTTATCGCATCGGACTTGGTCTCCATCATCCTTTCAGCCAGCATGTCGGCATTGTTGCATTCCGCCTCGTTCGCAAAATACAAAGTCAGACCGTTGCTCAGGGCGAGCGAATACTCCATCACTGATATATCAAACGACAATGTCGTTATGGAGCAATAGACCGAGCAGCATCTCCGCAGCGTATTCACCATTTCCTTGTCTGGCATATCAGTCACATAATGCGCCATTCCCCTGTGAGTCAGCATCACGCCCTTGGGCCTGCCGGTGGAGCCGGATGTGTAGATCATATATGAAATATCGTCTTTCGATATTTTAGCATGCGGCTTCGAGTCATCCTTTTCCTTCAAGAGCTCCTCTATATCGACAGCGTTTCTGCCTTCGAAGCGAGAAAGCATATCCGACGAAGTTATTACGAACTGAGCATCGGAATCCTCTATGACCAGATTTATCCTTTCCACAGGATAAGACGGATCGAACGGAATATACCCCAACCCCGCTTTGCTTGCTCCGAAGAACGCAAACAAAGCCCTGGAAGTTCTGGGAAGAAGAACAAGGACTTTGCTTCCGGCTTTCGCACCGCGCTTTATCAAGGCATTCGCGACTCTATCCGTAATGTTGTCGAATTCCTTGTATGTGAATCTGCCGTCTGCGGCGATCAGCGCCAAACGATCGGGATGCTTCGCCGCATTCTTCTCCATGCCCGAAAAGAAAAACACATCATCAGGAACCCTAACCTGCTCCTCAACCGTATGGAAACTATCAAGCAGTCGTCTTTCCGACTCATCGAGAAGGGAAACGCCGCGGAGCTTTTTCCCTCCGTCCTCGGCAAAGCGCGAGGCTACGGTGCAGCAATATTTCGCGATTTTTCCGGCAAATCCCTCGGAATACATCGAGTCATCATATTTCACTTCTATCGCCGGATTGCCTCCGTCATCCACAATGCGCACGAATATGGGGAACATCAGGTCATTGGATTCATCAGCAAGTTCGCTAACAAGTCCGGGAATTTCCGGCTTCTGCACTATGTCGCGCTGGTAGGCGTACATGACTTTAACGGAATAGCCCCATTTGTCGGCCACTTGGGCAAAAGGATAATTCTCGTGCTCTATCGCACGAGCAAAACCGTCCGCAACGCCTTTGATGTAATCGTCTATTGCGCCTTGAGACAGCTCCGAAGCAAGCGGAAGCGTATTGACGAACATGCCGAATGTTCTGGAAAAACGGACCTCGCTACGCCCTGACGAAATCGTGGAAATATAGACATTGTCGGAATTGGTCAGCCTCGCAACCACATAATTCACGGCAGCTAAAAAGAACGCCGCCTCGGAAACTCCGGTGCGTTTCACCGCTTTATCCGCAAGCGATTGCGGCAAAACGCTTCTCACCGTCCTGCTCTTGCCCGGAGCATCGGACTTCGGCTTGTCCGGCGTTATCTGCGAAGGCGACTCGAACTTTTCGAAAATTCCTGCAAAATACCTGTCGAATTCTATTGCAGCCTCGCCGCCGAGCATTCCCTGCTGCCACTTCACGAAATCCGCATAGTTCGCTCCTTCCGCCGCAAGGTGCCTTCCGGACAATTCATCAGACAAGTCCCCGAAGAACAAATCGAGGGAATATCCGTCGAATACGAGATGATGAAAATCCAAAACAAGGCAAACCGATTCCGCGCTTCTTATTATCGCAAAAGAATACAAAGGCCCTTTGTTCAGATGAAACGCCTTGGAGAACTCCGCTTTATATTTATCTTTCTCCGCTTGAGACATATCGAAAATCGGAATTTCGATTTCATCGGAATCGTTCGCCACCACCATGACCTGACTGTCGATCGTTTCGAAATGAACGTTCACGGAAGCATGAGCTTTAATCACAGCAGCAACCGCCTGCGCCAATTTTTCCGCGTCCGTCTCTTTGACGAATTCCAATACCACAGGGATGTTGTAGGACGTGCTCTCCGGCTCTTTCATGCATTCCATGTATATTCCAAGCTGCGCGGCGCTCAGAGGATAAGGTTCGAAGACATCGGCCTTGGCGCGAGCGCCATCCGCCGCAAGCGGTTGAACACCGCACTCCATCCAAGCCTTCAAGACCTCGTTCTCCAGCTCCAACAGGCCCTTGCCTTTCAATTCCTTTGATCCAAGGCTTATTCCGAACTTATTGTAAAGGAACGCAGACAAGCGTATCATGCCTATGCTCGTAAGCCCTGCATATTCGAGCGGGACATCATAAGGAA
>DMKZ01000039.1:60051-60801 GCA_003454065.1 Spirochaetaceae bacterium | reverse complement strand
GTCACGCCCTTGTAGGCGCTGTCGTCCGGGTCGCTGGCGACGGCGGCCGAAAGCTGGGCCGAAAATCCCCTGGTCAGGGACGAGGCGCCCGAGACCGTCACGCCCGTCACGTTGGCTTTGACCTCCACGCTCCTCGAGCCCCTCACGGACGCGTCGCAGGCGCTCGCGGCGGTTATCGTCGCGGTTCCGACCCCAATGCCGGTGACCACGCCGGCGGAGCTGACCGCGGCGACCGAGGTGTTGGAGCTCGACCACGTCACGCCCTTGTAGGCGCCGTCGTCCGGGTCGCTGGCGACGGATGCGGAGAGCGCCGCCGACTGCCCCTTCTTCACGGACGGCTCGCCCGAGACGGCCACCGAGTCGATCCTCGCCAGGACCTCGACGTCCGCCGATCCGGAGACCGAGGGGTCCTCGGCGCTGGCGGCCGTCAGCGCGGCCCGGCCGGGCGAGAGCGCCGCCACCTCGCCGGTGGCGGGGTCGACCGCGGCCACGGACGGGTCGGAGCTGGACCAGAGCACCGAGGCGTACTCGGGCAGCATCGGGTCGCTGGAGACCGCAGCCGCCATCCTGGCGGAGGAGCCGACGCGCAGGGACCGGGGGCCCGACGGCCTGACCGAGTCTATCCTGGGCAGGACTACGACCTCGCAGCCCTCCTCGGGCGCGACGCCGACCTCCGGGTCGGCCAGCGACCTGGCGGTCACGACCGCCCTGCCGGGCGCGACGCCGGTGACCACGCCGCCGGAGACGGAC
>DMKZ01000039.1:0-59981 GCA_003454065.1 Spirochaetaceae bacterium | reverse complement strand
CGGAGACGGACCACTCGACCGCCCTCCACCTAGGGCCCGACAGCA
The DNA here is from genome assembly GCA_003454065.1 of Spirochaetaceae bacterium. The sequence continues at coordinate 59,936 of DMKZ01000039.1, read as the reverse complement.
CCGACTCGACGAATGCCGAGAGCGGGGCCGAGCGGCCGGCCCTGACCGACACGCTCCTGTCCGACAGCGCCACCGAGGACACGCCGGAGGACACGATGACCTCGCAGGATGCCGAGAGGGACGGGTCGAACGCGCTGCGGGCGGTGATCACCGCCCTGCCGGGCGAGAGCGCCGCGACGACGCCGTCGGGCGAGACCGACGCCGTGCGCGGGGCGGAGCTGGACCATGCGACGGCGGAGACCGGGGCGCCGGCCGGCTCGGCCGAGACCGAGGCCGAGAGGGCGGCGGAGGAGCCCGGATCGAGCCTGAGCGACGGGGCCGAGAGCGAGAGCGAGGAGACTCGCGCCACCTCGACCCCGAACGAGGCCGAGAAGGACGGGTCGAACGCGCTGCGGGCGGTGATCACCGCCCTGCCGGGCGCGAGGGCCCTGAGCATGGCGCCGGCGCCGGGCGCGCCCAGCGGGGCGCCCTCGCTCGATACCGCCGGCATGGCCGCCTCGGCCGACACGACGGACGGGTCGGAGCTGGACCACTCGACCGCGCCGACGTCGCCGCCGGCCGGCTCGGCCGAGACCGAGGCGGACGCGGCCGCGCTGGAGCCGGCCCTCATAGGCGAGGACGGCCCGGGTGCCGACAGGGAGAGCACGCGCGCCGAGAGCACGGGGCAGGAGGCCGACAGCGACGGGTCGGCCGCGCTGCGGGCGGTGATCACCGCCCTGCCGGGCGCGAGGGCCTCGACCGCGCCCTCAAGGACGCGGGCGACCGACGGGTCGGAGCTGGACCAGAGCACGGCGGACGAGCGGGTGTGGTTGGCCGGCAGCAGGACGGCCGACAGCGCGGCGCGCGCCCCGGGCTCGAGCCGGAGCGACGGGGCCGAGAGCGAGATCGAGGCGACCGGCACGTCCACCGAGACCTCGCAGGAGGCGGACACGCCGGAGGAGGCCGTCGCGGTCACGAGGACCGGATTGGGTTCGCCCTCCTCCGGAAGGCGCAGCAGGCGCACGACGCCGGCATTCACGGAGACCACGCCGGGGGCCGAGCTCGACCACGAGACCGACGGGTCGTCGCAGTCGGCCGGGAGGACGGCGAAGCCCAGCGCCGCCGGCTCGAACGAGGCGAGCGAGAGCGAGGCGGGCGAGAGCGAGACGGACTCGGCGGCCACGTCCACGGCCCTGATCAGGCAGGACGCGGACGCGCCGGAGGGCGCCTTCGCCTCGAGGACGGCCTCGGCCGGGGCCCCGGGGAGCGCCGACACCTCGACGTCGCAGCCGGACGGCCCGGCCGACAGGATCCTGACGGCCTGGGAGGACGACGACCACGCCAGCGCCGCGGCCGTCGCGTCGGCCGGAAGCGAGGCGGCCGCGATCCTAGCCCTGGCCCCGCGCCTGAGCGAGAGGGACGAGGGCGAGAGCGACACGCTCTCGACCGGTATGGACGCGAGCGAGGAGACGCGGAAGGAGGCGGAGGCGCCCGAGAGGGCCGTGGCCGTCACGACCGACTCCCCCTCGGCGAGGGCGGAGACCACCGCCCTCGAGCCGCCGTCCTCCCACGAGACCCCCACCGCGCCCGGCTCGCTGCTGGACCAGGCGAGCGACCCGTCGGTGGCGTCCTCCGGCAGGAACGAGGCCTCCACGGCCGCGCTCAGGCCGACGGCAAGCCTGGAGGGCGCGCCGGAGACCGACACGGAGGCGACCGGGACCGACACGTCGAGCACGAAGGAGGCCCTGCGGCTGCCGTCGAGGTAGGACACGCTTATCTCGGCCGTGCCCTCGCCGACAGGCTCCACCCTGCCGGTGCGCGGATCCACCCTCGCCACGGACGGGTCGGAGCTGGACCAGACGGCGTCGGAGGACGAGCCGACCTCCCTCCTGAGCGACGCCGGGAGCGCCGAGGCGGCGTCGGACGGGCCGTCGTTCGGACCGCGCCTGAGCGCGACCTGGACGGGCGCCGAGGCCGAGGCGGAGTCGAGGACGCGCCCGTCGGGTCCGACCAGCCTGGCCGCCACCCTGACCGTCGCCCTGCCGGCCGCCGAGGCCTCGCCCGAGGCGGCCGCCCCGCCCGAGAGCCCGGAGACGACCTCCGGGTCGGAGCATTCCCACTCGTACTCCACCCCGCTGCCCTCCGGCGCGCCCTGCGACGACGCCCTGGCGGCGAACGACGCCCTCTCCCCCACGTAGAACGCCGTCAGCGACGGCTCCACCGAGAGCGAGGATATCCTGGCGCGCTCCCTCTGGGCGCACGACGCCGCCGCGAGGACGGCCGCGAGCGCGGCCAGGGCCGCGACGAGACGCCTTGAGATCGATCCTGCTGACATAACAAGCCTCCTTTCCGCCGGAAGCGTACGACAATGCGAATACGCGTAGCCTATATTCTATCTCATACCATCATTTTATCAATGCAAATTATATGCCATCAATATGTTCCAAACAGATATTATGAAAAATTCGCTTTAGAATTCTTCATTTTCATAGCAATACAGCATTTTCCAGAGCAAAAACAACAGAAAATGCGATAATATCACTACATTTCAATGCATTAGCTGCTTTTTCGAAGCGAATTCGCTTAAAAAGATCACATGTGAAAATTTCACAGCAATTGTGTAATTTCTTCACACTGATTCCCTTTTTGAAATTGCTTCGTCATATCAATTATAATAAAATAATAAACGCAAAGCCATTATGGCGAAAATATGGCGAAAAAATGAAAAAAATGATTACAGCGTATATTCTATCAACGTTCATAATCAGCATGGCATGCATATTGGCAATCATGATCATAAAAGGCCGCGGCGAAAGGAAGCTGACAGTCAAGGTGCTGATACTTCCCAAATTCGAAGTTGGCGAGATGGCAGGTGATTTTCCAGGGGAAGCGCAATTTTACTACGAAGGCTTTTTAGAAGGCGGAAAGGAATACGACATACTCAACGGCGATGACACGCTGAAGCTTTATTTCAAAGATGGAGTAGCCCTATGCACAATCGGAACGAGCAAAGTGAACTCCGCGCTGAACACGAGCCGGGTGTTATCGGACCCGCGGTTCGATTTCTCCCAAGCATATATAATTTCCACCGGATGCGCAGGATCCGCCGCAGGAAGCACGGTTATGGGGGATGTATTCGTCATAACTGATGCGGCGGACTATGATCTGGGTCATCATGCCGATCCGAGGGAAATGACAAGCGGCAGAACGGAAAATTGGTTTCACGACCCTATGTATGACGGGATTGCAAGCATCCGCTTGAATAAGGAGCTTGCTCAAAAGGTTTTCAGTCTGGTGAAGGACATAAAGTTGGAAACGACGCAGCGCACACAAAGCTTCATGAAAGCGGCTTTTCCGGGCGAATCGTGGGCAATGCGAGATCCGAAAGTCCTTAAAGGCTCTACAATCACGGGCGATAATTATTGGAAAGGCAAATACGGCCACGATAACGCCCTGCTCATAACGGAAACGTATGGTTTCGACGACCCCTACGCTCTCACGGAGATGGAAGACGCAGCAATCGGGCAAGCAATCAGAAAACACGGAATGCTCGATCGTTTCATCATATTGCGCGATAGCGTCAACATTGATGCGTTCATGATGGGAGAAACGCCGGAGAGCCTGTGGTGCTCTTCATCTCAGAACACCGTCGTATCAGATAGCGGCACGGAATCAGCAGATATTTTCACAACTGCCATGGAAAACAATTTCAAAGTCGGCAAGGTCATAATAGAAGCGATTCTAAGCGGAAAACTGTAACATTCGCCGATATAAGGCTTTCAAAAGCGCCCTAAAACCCCAAAAATAATGCACGCTATCGTTCGGAAGGCTCGGAACTCGGCCGAACTGCTTTTCCTGCGGAAAAAATCTGAGCGATGATGACGCTTGCGAATATCAGCAGGCATCCTGCGATAGCTGATGCTGACAACCGTTCTTTGAGCAAGACCATTCCGCCTATAGACGCAAACATAGCCTCTGTTGAGAACATTATGCTGGTCAGAACCACATTAGGATTCTTTTGGGAAAAAACCTGAAGGGTATATCCGATAGCAGTCGAAACTAGAGCGCAATAAAGAATCGGAAACGCCGCCGACCTGATCACTTGAATCTCCGGCGTTTCGAAAATAAAAGCAGCCGCCGTACTTAAAACGGCAACGACAAGCACCTGCAAAATCGAGAAAAGGAGCGGGCGCACCCTATCTATCGCCCTATCGATGGCGATTATGTGAATGGCATACATCAGCGAATTGGCAAGAAGCGTCAGATCTCCTTTGGTCACTACCAGCATTTCCGCAACGCTGCCAGCACCTGCAAATATCAGGAAAAGCCCGATCAGGCTCATTATCACGGATATCCAAATCGCCTTTTTTATTTTCCGCCCGTATATGAAAAACTCAATGAAAGGAACCAATATGGCATAAATCGATGTGAGAAAGCCGCCTTTAGCGGAAGATGCGGTCAGCCCAAGTCCTATCTGCTGCAACGACTGCGCCGCAAAGAGAATGATTCCGCATGCTATGGCAGGCTTGATGCAGCCTGCAGCAGGTCTATCCCTATTGGTGTCGAAAAGCAGAACAACAGGCGCAAGGGCAACCGCCCCTATGATGTTCCTAATGGAATTATAGAAAAAAGGCTGAATCGACTCAGCCCCCTTGACCTGCGCTACGAAACCCAGACCCCAAACAAGCGCTGTCACGAGCGGCAGAACAGATAGCAATACCTTACGGGCATCTTCAAGCAGCAATTTTTTTGATGCGCCCCTATTTTTCAAGCCATCCCCTGCTAACAGCCATGTCGATGCTGGCAGCAACCCATGCATAGACCTCAGGCATGAACGAGCGGACGATTTCCAAGCGCTTCTCCACGGCAGCCCTGCGAACGCCAGGCCAAGTGTGCCCATCGGTCAGAGCATTGTGGATGAATGGCTGAAGTCTGTCCATGCAAGAAGCGAATTTGGCATCCGGAGTGCTCATCGCATCGAATTCCTCCCAAAGACCCCTTATCATGTTCGCCTGGTCATCCGGAAGCTTGGAGAACAAGCGGTCGGCCGCCTCCATCTCCCTCTCCTCCTTCCCAACATTCGCCGCTTCATCGAACGCGAACGTATCGCCCGCCTCGATTTCCACCAAATCATGCACCACGCACATCTCAACAGCTCTGGCTACGTCCACGGGTTCCGCCGCATACTCCGAAAACAGCAATGCCATAACAGCTATATGCCACGAATGCTCCGCATCGTTTTCACGTCTCGATTTGTCTATCAAAACGGTGTGACGCAAAATCGCCGTCATCTTGTCGATTTCCACGCTGAACAGGAGCTGACTGTTCAAACGCTCGTTCCTTGTTCTGATAAAATCCTCTACTGCCATAAGCGTCGCCCCTTCTCAATCAATCATTTGACGGTTATATGTCTCCACCGCAGCAACGGACAACATACAAACCTTCTTCAAAGTCCCAATCCGATTTCGGAGGCGGAAAATTGCCGGAAATCAGCGGAATACTGACGTCCTTTGCTGATTTCCGGCGGTTTTCAGACCCGAAAGGCATCAGGCGAAATCGGACTTTGAGGTTTTTAGAAGCGCCCATATTGTGTTTTCACATCAGACAATAGCAGACTTTATTACGCCAATTGCCTTTTTCAAAACATCGAACGGGATGTTCAATGCCGGCAGCAAGCGCACCTTATCCTTGGCTTTCAGGCATAGCACGCCGTTTTCGATGCATTTGCCTATCACTTGCGATGCATCCTTTTCGGTCTTTATGCCTATCATCAAGCCCATTCCCGTAATGCTTTCCACACCTTTCGCTCTGCCAAGCTCGGAGAAAACGCATTCGCTCTTCTTCCTCACATCTTCAAGCAAAGCATCGTCGATTCGCTTCAATACGCTTATGGCTGCTGCACAGCACACCGGATTCCCACCGAATGTAGAGCCGTGATCTCCGCTTCCAAGAACCTCCGCGCATTTCTCCGCCATAAGCGTGGCTCCCAGCGGAAGCCCTCCTGCGAGGCCTTTGGCAGTCGATACGACATCCGGACGAATGCCAAAGTTCATATATGCATAAAGCCTGCCGGTTCTGCCGTTTCCGCATTGCACTTCATCCGTAATCATCAGACAATCGTATTTATCGCACAATTCACGAACTTTTTTCACGTAGTCCGCATCCAAAGCGATGACGCCTCCCTCGCCCTGAACGCACTCGATCATGACGCCGGCGCATTTGTTTTCCTTCAAAATCCTTTCGAGACCTGCGACATCATTCGCATCCGCTTGCAGAAAACCCGGCGTGAGAGGATTGAAAAGCTTATGGAAAACATCCTGCCCCGTGGCCGCAAGCGTCGTAAGCGTCCTCCCGTGGAAACTGTTATTCAATGTGACAATGTTGAAATACTCGCCGCCTTTCCTGTCCTGCGCGTATTTTCTCGCAACCTTGATGGCGCATTCGTTCGCTTCTGCTCCGGAGTTCGAAAAAAAGACCTTGCCCATGCCGGTTTTAGCGCAAAGCAACTCGGCAAGCTCGGCGCATGGCTGAGTGTAATAGAGATTCGAAATATGCTGAATTCGGGAAATCTGCTCTTGAATCGCATTCTGCCAGACATCGTCCGCAACTCCGAAAGAAGTCACGCCGATTCCGCTTGTAAGATCAATGTACTCCTTGCCGTTCGAATCACGAACAATCGAGCCTTTTCCGCTGACAATCTCAACCGGAAACCTGCTATATGTGTTGGCAACGTATTTCTTGTCTTTTTCCGTTATCGTCATAAATCGTTCCTTATCATCGTTCCGGCGCCTTCATCGGTCAGAAGCTCCATGAGAATCGAGTGCGGAATAGTGCCGTCCATGATGACGACGTTCTCCACTCCCTTCTCAATGGCCGTAATGCAGCACTCGACCTTGGGAATCATGCCTTGTGATATTACGCCTTCGGCTTTCAGCTCGCCAGCCTGACTAACCGTGATTTCCTGAATCAAGGTGCTCCTGTCGTTCTTGTCCCTGAGAATTCCCGGGACATCGGTCATCATTATCATCCTATCCGCTCTAAGAGCACCGGCAACATAAGCGGTCGCCGTATCAGCGTTTATATTGAATATCTCGCCTTTCCTGCTATAGCCTATGGTTGAGACCACGGGAATGTATCCCTTTTCCATGAGATCGCGAATTATAGTAGAATCCACGGAAACCACCTCGCCGACATAGCCGTATCTTCTGTCTTTGAAATCGGCCTCTATGAGACCGGCATCCATTCCGGAAATCCCAACCGCCTTGCCGCCGTAATGCTCGAGAAGCCCGACCAAGGATTTGTTGACTTTTCCGGCAAGCACCATCTCGACAATCTCCATGGTTTCGCCATCCGTTACGCGAAGCCCATCCAAAAACTCGCTCTTCTTGCCTACGCGCGTCAGCATCTGGGATATTTCAGGACCGCCGCCATGCACCAAGACCACTTTGACGCCTACGGCATTGAGAAGCACGACATCCTGCATGACCTGATGCTTCAGCTCCTCGTTCACCATGGCGTTACCGCCGTACTTCACGACAATGGTGCAGCCTGCATACCTTTTTATATAGGGCAGAGCCTGAACCAAAACCTCGGCTCTGTCCGCATTCAGAAAATCATTCCTGCCGCTCATGCTACGTCCGATAATCCCCGTTGATCTTCACGTAATCGTATGTGAGATCGCATCCCCAGGCCACAGCACGCTTTTCTCCGGAATGAAGGCCTATGAGAACCTGAATGTTCTTTTCGCTGAGAATCCTTTTGGCTTCTTCTTCCGAAAACTCCACGCCCGCGCCGTTCCGGCATACCTCTATCTCCCCAACCGCGCTTCTAAAAGATACTCCGACCTTGTTCACATCCACATCCGCTCCGCTATAGCCTATTGCGCAAAGCACCCTGCCCCAGTTCGCATCCGCTCCGAACATAGCGGCCTTGAAAAGGTCGGAGCTTATAACGGATTTCGCCACCGTCTTGGCCGTCTTCTCGTTCTTAGCGCCTTCGACAACGCATTCTATGAATTTTGTAGCACCTTCGCCATCGCCGGCAATCATCTTGCACAAATCGGTGTTGACCTTATTCAACGCTTCGCAAAAATCCTCGAAATCCTTGCCCGGCGCGCTTATGGTCGCATTTCCGGCCGCTCCGTTCGCAAGAACGCATACCATATCGTTCGTCGAAGTATCACCGTCTATGCTGATCATATTGAAAGTTCCGGCTATATCCCTTCTAAGCGCATATTTGAGCATCAAAGGGGAAATGTCCGCATCAGTCGTTATGAAAACGAGCATAGTCGCCATATTAGGAGCAATCATTCCGCTTCCCTTGGCGATTCCGCCTATGCGACATTCCACGCCTTCTATTTCGAATTTATATGCGACTTCCTTTTTTACGACATCGGTCGTCATTATCCCTTCCGAAGCCGCATCGCAACCGCCGCTGCTGAGCCCGGCTACCAAAGGCGCGATTCCGGCGCTTATCACATTCGCATCCAACCTCTGGCCTATTACGCCGGTTGACGCCACCACCACGTTCTTTTCGCTTATCTTCAATTCCGCAGCAAGGTCGCGGCACATTCTCTTAGCCACTTCGATGCCATCCGCATTGCAGGTATTGGCATTTCCGCTATTGCAAATCACAGCCTGGGCCATGCCGTCCTCTATGTTCTCCTGGGTAACGACCAAAGGCGCGCCTTTCACCAAATTGGTGGTATATACTGCAGCGCATGAAGCTATCCTGTCCGAAAAAATCAAAGACAAATCCCTTTTCGTCCGCGATTTCCTGATTCCGCAATGAACCCCATTGGCGGTCCAGCCTTTCGCAGCGCAGACACCGCCTTCAATTTTCTCAATCATGACAGATCCTCCAAGCGTATTTTTACTATTTTATATATTATCATTATAATAGCAACTACAATGGGGAATGCAATCGCAGAGAGGTGCCTTATGTCCAAGATCGCCTTTTACTCGTCAGTGCTCGCGCTAATGGCAATGCTATCATCATGCGCCAGCGCAAACATACCTCTGCCAACAGCCCGGCGAATGCGAAAACGCCTGACAAAAGCCAAACCATCATGGGCAATCCGAAATTCTCCGGAGATCCGATAATGAAATCGGCTGGAGGCGATCCGGTGATGCGCACCGCCGCCGGAGATCCGATAATGCTCGAAGGCAAGAGAACTGCAGGCGGCGACCCGATAATGCTCAACACGCTGAAAACCGCAGGCGGCGATCCGATAATGATGGATGCGAAAGGCAATGCTTACATCCTCGACGCCGCAGGCGATCCGGTAATGCTCAGCAGATGACCAGGCCCTCGGATTCGGATGCGCCTATGACTATGTTCATGTTCTGAATGGCCGCTCCGCTCGCCCCTTTTCCGAGATTATCGAACAAAGCGACCAAAAGAAACCTTTCATCGTTTCCTACGACTCCGACCAGCATATCGTCGCGACCGCCAAGCGCCGCGCTAGGCAGGAAACCCGGCTTGTCTGACACGAACCCGTCCATGTTCGAAACAAATCTCACGATGCCGCAATTCCCGCGCTTGTCGCCATTGCTGCCATAATATTCATCGTAGATTCGCAAAACCTCATTCTTCGAACATCCGACGTCGGCGACGGAAATCGGGATGATAACCTCCATTCCGGAATAAGACGGAACCACTACAGGCGCAAACACCGGCTCTCTCGTCAAACCTGCAATCGCCTTCATCTCCGGAAGGTGCTTATGATTCTGAGTCAATCCGTATAACCTGCCGGAACAATAGGGAGCATCGAGGCGGTTGCCGTCGTATTCCGCAATCATCTTCTTGCCGCCGCCGCTATAGCCAGTAAGGGAAAAACATGACAGTCCGGTGTTTTTCCCAATCGCGCCCATCTCGGCTAGCGGCGCTATAAGCGATAGGAAACCACTGGCATGACATCCCGGATTGGCTATTCTCTTGGATGCTCTTATTTTGTTGCGATAATCCTTCAGCTCCGGAAAGCCATAAGTCCATTCGGGATCGGTTCTGTGAGAAGTAGAGGTGTCGATTATCACGGTTTCAGGATTCTCGCAAAGCGCGACCGCCTCCCTTGCCGCATCGTCCGGCAGGCACAGGAACACGACATCTGCGCTGTTAATCGCCTCTCTTCTGGATTTCTCGTCCTTCCTCGATTCTTCAGGAATGGGGATCATCTCCACATCCTTTCTTTCGGACAGCCTTTCCCTGATGCGCAATCCCGTAGTGCCTGCGCTGCCGTCTATGAAAACCTTCCTCATGACACCCCTGTTGTGTTTTTGCAAAATCGAAAATGCTTCATTCCCGTCCATTAGGATATTATACGATTATTTGGACCCATATTGCAAAAAAACATAAAATGCCCTATCTCGTGAGTTTTTCGTAAAGTCTGAACAATTCTGCTACGCATTCGGATTCTGTCATTTTAGCATTGAATCCGTAAGCCGTCATTACAGCACGATCGTTCGCCTGATGCGCTTTGCGGAGTTCAGACGGCATTAACCGCATGACACTGTCGTCCTTTGCTTGTTTTCGGCGGATTTCCAGACCAAAGAGCATCAAGCGAAATCATGGCCTAAGCTTTTAAGGGCGCTTCTAAAAACCTGCTGTTCGAAGAAGCCTGTGGATTTTCGGCCGGAAGGGCGTCTGGCAGGTTCGGACTCTGAGGTTTTTAGAAGCGCCCTTATTGCTTTTTCCGTTCTAAAAGCATACTTAATCATATCCTTCTATCAATAAAAAAAGAGACAACACAAAAGTTTGTGCAAATCCTATCAGAACCTACTTACCATTATCCCTTTTCATCCGGATTAATCAAGTGGCGTTTTGTATTTTCCGAGCGTTTGCGTTGCGATTCGTGGAAACGCAAATAAGACCCTTAAGGTCTGCAAAAGCATCTGATATATACGAACAGGTTGCCTATTCTCTAAACCGTTTTCACATCATCGAACATCTTCTTCATCGTCGGATTGCCTCGAGTCAGCTTCTTGACCGACAAATCCTGCGCCTTATCATTTGCCAGCCTGAGCTGATTCTCACTGGATAGCAGCGACTCTTTTACCTTGTTCAGATGAGCTATGGTCTTATCGATCTCCTCTATGGCCGAATTGAACTTTTCAGATGCCGTCTTATAGTTTTTCCCGAACTTCTCCTGGAAATCCAGAAGCTTGCTCTCGAAGTTCGTCACATCCACATCGCGCTCCCTGACAGCCGCAAGCTCCCTCTTGTATTGCAAAGCATTGCGATTGGCATCGCGAAGGAGCGCTATTATCGACATGAAGCATTGAGGACGCACTACGAACATCTTCTCGTATTCGTATGAAACATTCACAATTCCCGAATTGTAAAGGTCGCTTTCCGCCTCCAGCATCGAAACCAGAACCGCATATTCGCATTTCTTCTCACGACGATCCTTATCCAATTCCTTGAAAAAGTCGGAATTCTTGTGCTTGGTCGCAGTAGTATCCATCTCGTTCTTCATCTCGAACATTATGGACACTATCTCATTCTTTCTGCTCTCATCGTCGTAATCCCTGAATATGAAATCTCCTTTGGATCTGCTTTCGCTTGAAACCTCGTTGTCCTTCGCGAAAATCGCATTCGGATATGCTCCCGCCCTAACCTTGTTGAATTCGTTCATGCAGTGCTGTTCCAAGCTCTCTCCGAGAAGTTTGGTGGACATTCTAGCCTTGAAGTCCTTATATTGTTCGACCTTCTCCTCTTCCAGCTTAAGCATTGCCTTGTATTTGCTCTCGAGCTGCTCCTTTTCGATCTTGCTCTCAGACTCTTTCAGCTTAAGCCTGTTCTCCAATTCACCAACCCTCGATTGCATTTCCAATCTGGCGACGCTTACGGCGTTTTCCTTATCCATATTGGCGGTTTGCAAATCCTTTTTCAAAAGCTCCACCTGCGCCATGGCTGCATCCACCGCGCTTTTTTTGTCTTTCGCAGCGCTATCTACTTTGCTTTTCAATTCGGCGATATGAACATTGAGTTTGTTCAGGTTCTTTTCGTTTTCAGTCCTAATCAGCGCAATCTCTTTCGCAGACTCAGCCGCCTCTTGCGAGACAGCAAGTCGAATCGCATCCGCCTTCTGGGCTTCAAAATCCTTTTGAATATCTTTGAGCCTGTCGATTTCCGACTGAAGCCTGTCGATTCTGCTTTCGGATTCGCTTTTCGTTTCCTTTATGGCCAGTTCATGCTCTTTTCTGATGTTCTTCTCGATTTCGGAAACCCTCTGCTTCACCTCCGATTCCAATTCCCTGTTTTTAATCTGGGACAAAATAAGAGAATAGCTCTCTTCATCGATCTTAAACATTTTTCCGCAATTCGGGCATTTGATTTCATTCGACATATCTTCCCTCCATATTGTCAGTCGCAATGCGGTTTCTACCGCTCACAATAATACTTATTCGGCAAAATAATGTGAAAAATTAAGGGCGCTTCTAAGGGCCTCAAATGAACACAATGTCTATTTCGGGGTTGGCGATGCCTGAGAATTTCCGAACGAGATCCTCTATTATCATTCGGGCGTTATTTTCCGCCTTGAGCCTCAGCGAGCCATTGCTCCTGGCCTCGTTTTCAAGCTTGATGCTGGCATCCTTCTTCGATTCGAAGAACAAATCGATTCCGAAATCCTTGGAGCGTTTGCCCTGCTCGAATATATGCACGTCGATGACATCGACCAGCTCGAACGCCCCTTGCGTCATCTCGACATCCGGAACTTCTATTCTAATGTAATTGTCTATGACCTTGATTTCGGCTCGCTCCAAATCAACGGAATATACCCCCATTCCGATATATTCCGCAACCCTTTCCGTGCCATTCTTCTCGTAAGAATACAAACTGGAATTGGAAAACCTGAAAACCTCGAGCCTGCCTATTTTCTTAATTGCATCTACAGCTATGACCTCTTTGGGCGCAGGTTGGCCGGCGCGGCGCAAAAGAGGAACGGCGACGAAGACCACTCCGATGGCGATTGCAATGAGAACCGCCGCCAACACGACCATCCTACTGATTGATGCGACCGCCTTTCTCATCTGCGTTGCTCCTTTGAGGCATCTTCGGAGGCAAAACAAACCTCGATTCGCGTTTCGGAATCATTAAGAGAGCCTATCAGCTGCCTTGTCATCGTAATTCCCTGCTGTCTGGCGGCCTCCATATACATTTCATCTCTCAGCCTAGTCTCGATATCGTTTCTGAATTTCTCGTCGTCATGCTTGGCTTGCGACAAGCCTTTCCCTGTCTTGCTGGCAAACCTGAACCAACCTTTAACCGTCTCCCATATCCCTTTCTTTTCGGATTCCGAAAGATTCCGGGCGTTTTTCTCGTCAATATGAGTATCCAAACCGATTTCAGGAAGCAAAACCGAAATGCAGGCATTTCCATCGATTTCCGTCCTGACCACTTTAGCCTTGTCCAAGTCTATGGAATACACGCCCTTGAACGGAACCAAATCCACGCGATTGCCGGAAATGCGCGAAGCATGTCCCTCCACGTCTAGTACCTCCAAATTCATCCTTGGAATATCCGTGAAAAATCTCGAATTGTCGATATGCTCGATTTCCTTTCCGCTCGCCAATCGTCCTACGATTATCGCTGAAACCATAGCCAGAACTACGACAATCGCAGAGAATAAGAGTGCCGACCTGGTCTTCCTGGAAATCTTCGAATCGTCCTTGCTTTCCGCCATCATTCCACCTTCCTGAAAACTTCCTTTGCGTTTATGCTGCTCTCCACATAATCGCGCAGCGTCTTTCCGGATTTCTTCCATTTCCTCATATCGACCATTGTCTCCTTCTCGCTTGCGAAACCTTCATCGCGCAATTTCCAGATTTTTCGCGCCGTTCTCACCTGATACCCATTCGCAGCCTTCACCTTGAGCCTGAGCTTGCCTAACGGAATCACGCCATAGCCGATGTATTCGCGAACCGAAAAACCGCCTATTACTAAATCCAAGTCCAATTCGGCTTCGAATTTCTCCGTCCTAATGTAATTCGTCATGGTTCCGTCCAAAGCCTGTGCGCTTATCGGCTTCAGCACCAACGCTATGGATTCGGATTCATCGACAACCATGTCGCTGCCGCCATGCTCTATGGGCGAAATCGAAATCAGCTCACCAATAGGCCGCTGAGTGTTCACCACGTTGTATTGCTCGATAACATAATAAGCTTTCGATATGGTGGAATCAACCGCGTTCTTGTGCGCAATATCCATCAGTCTTTTCTTATAGAGAGCCATGAAGCCGTCGTAGTTGCCCTGATTCCTCACGCTCCAATCCAACTCTATCCTATCTCCCACCTTGAAGCTTCCACCCAAATGATCGAGCGACTCGGATCGCTTGTCGGGCTGAGCGTAATCTATATTGTAGGATATGGACAATATTTCCTGAAGCTTCTTATCTATTTCTATTCCGACCGGCACGTTGGTATGATCCTCAATCTCGAAATACCTGCTCAGATCTATCCGTTCAAGCCCTCTGAAAATGTCCTCGCTGATGATTATCACATTCTTGTTTCTCTGCGCTCCGCCGGCAGAACGCAACGAATATCCGTTTCTGATGGAGAATTCCATCGTCAAATCGCCGGAGAAGCTGACATCAGCGTGTTCGCCCCATTCGAACCCTTCGATCCGTTTGCCGCCAGCAAAGATTTTCATATCGCTTATTCCAAGGTTATTTTTCGGAAAAACCAGCCGTCTGGTCACGATGCGCCGTGCGCTCACCACCAAACGATAGTCGCCCTCCGCCTCCGCATTAAGAGCAAAACTCATGCCATCATCCGAAATGCGCTTGGCATCTTGCCTGCCCTTTGATGCGCCCTTTCGCTCCAGTCCAACCACGCTTATTTCATACGAAGGATCTATGGAAAGAACATCTATGCGTATCTCGGAACCTATGGAAACCGCATTGTCATCTGTCTCATTGAAATCGAACTCCTGCCCGTCCGAAACCCAATAGGCCCGCTTGAGCCTGACCTGATCATACAAAACGAGTCTGATGTTCGCCGTCTGCTGACTTCGCAAGTCCCCAGCGCGCACCGCTTCATGCGCAAAGCCGGAAAGCAGCAGCAATATGGCGATTCTCCTGAAGATGCATATGGTATTGATCAGCATGCCCGCTTTGAACATCACGCCTCCCCGCCCATGGCGATTTCCTCGCTGCCAATGCAAAAAGCAGCATACAATGGAACCGATTTCACAATCCCGTCGAACCCAAAATTCCTCTGTGATAAGCGAATGGCGTACGCAGGCTTGTATTTGGAAACGTATGAGTTCAGGCTTTTCGATCGAACATTATCCCCTGATTTCACTTCGATGGGAACTATGTCCCTTCCCAAGCGCACTATGAAATCGACTTCGGCCATATTCCCGCTTTTCCAATAATACGGACGCAATCCGTTCGATTTGAACTGGCAGAATACGTAATTCTCCACAAGTCCGCCTTTGAAATCCTGAGACACTCCGTTTGAAATGCAATCGTCTTCAGAGACGATGTCATCATATAGGAGCAAGGCGCTTGCCGAACATATTGAGAATATAAGCCTTGCCAGTCTGCCTGGCGCCTTGCAGGAGAAGCGGCTTCCTAAACGCAGAACCCTTCCATGATAGCAGCTTATCGTAAATTTTCCTTTTCATTATCCGAATGCGCCCCATCGAACATTATATCCATTAACCATTTAAAAATATAGGCTTATATGCTTAAAATATCAATTTCGCCATTTTTTCATAGATACTTTTTTATAAAATCGCCACTTTTGGATAGATAGAGTTATCAGGGCTTCTTTCCTCATACGCAAACGACATTGTCGTCGTTTGAAAAGACGATTGCTCTTTGGCAATTATGGTCCGTGTTGCTCACGAACTTGTCCAGGGCGTTGTGTATCGTTGAGATAGATTTTCAGCAAATTTTTTCCTAAATGTTCTGACGCTCACAAGACGAACTCTTCCGGACGATAGCGCCGCTACAGCTCCGATTTTCCGAAGAGCAGGTCTATGGCGTTTATATGACGGACACCGTCTCTTCTCTCCGCAAACCTGTCAAGCGTTATGATGTAGCACGGATACGAATCCCTAATAAGCCTGAAAGGCCTGTATTCGCGCTCCTGCAATTCTTCAGTTGATCTCTCGTCTCCGGCCTGAAGCGAATAAGCGACTTGAACATAGGCGTAATCCCCATCGGTCTTGCGGATTATGAAATCGCACTCCAGATCTCCTATTTTGCCTATGCTGACCTCGTAATTTTTACCAAGAAAATACATAAAGACGAGGTTTTCCAAAGATTTCCCCAGATTCAACCTGTTATCGACGCTCATTGAGAAAGAAATCGACAAGTCCGCCAGATAATACTTCTGCTCCCTCTTCAGCGCCCTCTTGCTCTTCAAATCGAATCGGTTGCACTCGTATATTATCTTGGCTTTTTCAAGAAACCTGATATATTTCCTGACGGTTTCGATTTTGGTTCCAATTCCTTCTTTCACAAGGTTATCATAAAGCGACGACAGGGAAAATGCGCTGGAGTAATTGCCTATTACAAACGATTGGATCCTTTCGTATAGGGCCATGCCGGAAACCCTGTGCCTGACGCTCACATCCTTGTGGAAAATCTCGCCGATTATTCCCTTGACATAAGTTCTGACGGCTTCATCCCCGTCGAACTCCAATGACTTCGGAAAGCCGCCGTTCAACATGTATTTTTCGAATTCATCCTGCAAATCCCCAGTTTTCTTGCCGAAAAACCTCTTCATCTCAACATATTCTCGGAAATCAAGGGTGAGAATCTCGAAGTTCAAATACCTACCTGTGAGTTTCGTCGAAATGTCATCGCTCAGCAAATAGGAATTCGATCCGCTTAAGAATATGGAATGCCCTTCTTCCTGAAACGCAAGGACGGTTTTCTCGAATCCAGCGATATTCTGAACCTCGTCGATGAAAATGTAATGCCGTTCATCCGATTCGATAAGCGCGGATATCGCATTTTCCAAATCCTCAGGCGTTTCCAACTTGTTGAAGCCTCTTGCATCAAGCGGGAGGTGTATTATTCGCTCGGACGAAACCTTGCCTTTCAGCTCCTCGATCACGCTTTTGAGGATGAACGATTTTCCGCACCGTCTGATTCCGGTTATGACCTTAACGACGTCGCTATCATAAAAAGGCCTCAAGCGAGCCAGATACTTCTCCCTGAAATAAATCCTCTCCTTCATGCATCAAAGTATAATCGATACGGGCAATTAATTCAAAAAGCGCCGTTTCCGAGGGGTGCTTATCGGATTTTATTCAAGAATACCGCCTGGAAACGGGGATTTAGATAACTGGCGAATCAGAATCTGAGGCTTTTAGGAGTGACATTCAATGGTTGCTGTTGAGCAAGCTTAGATAAAAATTCCGCATCTCATCTTCAAGCAGAACGCAATAGTTGATGAAAACGAATCCATGCTCTGCATCCTGGCATTGGAATAGTCTATTTCATAAGATTTTCCAGAAAGCGCGGTGGCCGTTTCGGTGTGAGGCGGTTTCGGGAAAATCCGCCGAGGCTGTGGAACGGGCGAGCCGGAGGCCAAGGCGATCGTGTCAGATATACGGGTCACCGGCGTACTGTACGGAGCTTATATTGTTGATCCGGGAATCAAACAGCATGCTTCCGGCGTTTAGATCATAGCCTACCCCCAAATCCGCGCCGCCGAACAATCCAGCCACTTCGACATGAGATAGGACGCGCTTGGTTTGCCAAGGCAATCTCTCCATTTCGCTATGGTCATGCCACTGAGCATCTCCCTGTGGGATAAATCATCACCGGTGTAATAAGCCAAATCATCGGAGGCATCAGCACAGACTTTTCTCGCAAGCGTAGTCTTGCCGCTTTGCCTAGGACCTTTTATTATTATATGCAGGTTCAAAGCAAATCAAGACAATACTTGCGTATGGCTTGATGCTTTGAACCGATTGATGCGTTTATCGCCCGAAGACCGAGCATAAATTTGCCAACTAAAAAAAAGTTTATTATAATACAATTTGAAAACAGGTTTTAGAAAGCAAAACCTCTAGAAATGCATGCTTGCTCGAATCCGAAGGCCGTTCGTAGCTGATGATATGCGGTTCGAGCCGTCGAGCATCCCCCATTTTAGGGATCAACTTCCAACAACATCAACATTTCCACCTTTCAAAGAGGTCGAACTTTCTATTTCCTCTTTTCGATTTCAAAAACCAAGAACAGGAGGAACGAATATGAACGGATACAACAATTACCAACAAGACCCGGAAGCCAACAAGTCTCCTCTGGAAAGATTTACGAAAAACTTGTCGGAGGCTGCAAAGAACGGTAAACTCGACCCCGTCATAGGAAGGGACGAGGAAATAAGAAGAGTCATGCAGGTTCTTTCAAGGAGGACCAAGAACAATCCGGTGCTCATAGGAGAGCCTGGCGTCGGAAAAACGGCCATAGTAGAGGGTTTAGCGGAAAGAATCGAAAAGCGCGACGTACCTGAAAGCCTGATTGGGAAGGAAATCCTTTCCCTAGACATCGGCTCGCTTCTGGCAGGCGCGAAATATCAAGGGGAATTCGAGGAAAGGCTCAAGGGCGTCATAAACGAGATCATCAAGTCCAACGGACAGAAAATCCTCTTCATAGACGAGTTGCACACAATCGTAGGCGCCGGAGCCAATCAAGGCAGCACTGGAGCTGGAGACCTCATAAAGCCTGCCCTATCTCGAGGCGAACTTCACACAATAGGTGCGACGACCCTTGATGAATACAGGCAATACATCGAAAAGGACAAAGCGCTCGAAAGACGGTTCCAGACTGTTTACACCACGGAGCCTAGTGTCGAGAACACCGTCGCCATACTAAGGGGCATAAAGGAGAAATACGAAGTCCATCACGGAGTCAGGATTTCCGACGAAGCCATAATCGCAGCAGCCACACTTTCCGACAGGTACATAACGAACAGGTTCCTGCCCGACAAGGCCATCGACCTCATAGACGAGGCGGCGAGCAGACTGAAAATCGAGATCGAAAGCCAGCCGGAGGAAATCGACATAAAAGAACGCGAGCTTCTCAAACTCAAGATCGAAAGGCAATCCCTTCTGAGCGAAACCGACGAACAAGGCAAGAAGAAAGTCGCCGCAATCGAAAAGGAAATTGCCGAAAGGGAGAACATCATCAACGACCTTAAAACCAAGTGGCAGCAGGAGAAAGAGGAAATATCCCAAATCCGAACAATCAAGGCCAACATAGAGGACATGAAGTCCAAAATAGAAAAGGCAAGTCAGGAAGGAAACTATCAGGCGGCAGCGGAGATGATGTATTCCGAACTTCCGGCGGAAGAATCCAAGCTCAAGGCGCTTTCCGAAAAATTGGAGAAGGAGGACAAGAACCTTCTCAGAGAGGAAATACGCGCAGAGGACATACAGAATGTCATCTCATCATGGACGGGAATCCCGCTCGAAAAACTTTCCGCATCCGAAAGCGAGAAGTTCAAGAACATCGACAAGATTCTCTCGCAGCACGTAATCGGTCAAAACGATGCGATAAAAGCCGTTTCGTCGGCTATCCTCAGGAACAAGGTCGGGATCAACGATGAAAACAGGCCTCTCGGCGTGTTCCTGTTCCTAGGACCTACAGGCGTCGGAAAGACGGAGCTTGCGAAGAATGTCGCCGAATTCCTATTCAACGACAAGAAGGCGTTGACAGTCATAGACATGTCCGAATACATGGAGAAGTTCTCGGTATCTCGCCTTATCGGAGCGCCCCCAGGATATGTCGGCTATGAAGAAGGCGGTCAGCTCACGGAAGTGGTTCGCAGACGTCCCTATTCCGTCATCTTGTTCGATGAAATAGAAAAAGCGCACCCGGACGTATTCAACATCTTCCTGCAGCTTTTCGATGAAGGGCGTTTGACAGACAGTCAAGGCAGAATCGTGGACTTCAAGAACACGATCATAATCATGACGAGCAACATCGGAAGCGATGTCATTTTGGAGAAAGGCAACACCGAAGAAACCAAGAAAATCGTCATGGATGGGGTTCGCAAGTTCATGAAGCCGGAAATCCTGAACAGGATCGACTCGGTGATACAATTCAACTCGCTCAGCCAAGACGACATCAAGAAAATCACCCTGCTTCAGTTGGCTCGGCTCAAGGACAGACTTGCCAAAAAGGAAATCTCGCTCGAATTCGACGACAGCGTTTCCGCTACGATAGCTAAAACCGCCTACAGCCCTTCATTCGGCGCCAGAGAGATCAAGCGTGTCATACAAGAGCTTGTTGAAAACCCATTGTCCGTGAAAATCATCTCGAACGAAGTAAGAGAAGGCGACAAAATCGCCCTATCGCTGAATGAGAACGGCGAGCTGGCAATAAGCAAGCAGAGCTGAGAGCACCGTCAGTTGCGTCCTTCGCAACAACTATACCGGCAATAGCAGTCTGGGCTTCGCCATGCAAAATGGCGAAGCTTTTTTTTGAAAAGTCGTTCCTTTTGAAGCAGAATAAGCTTTCCTTGAAAACTTCTGAAAACGGTTAATAAATCAATCATTTTACCGGTATTTGAAATGGTTAATAATTGAATCATCGGCGTCGCTTATGCTATCATTCAAATATAAGGGCACTTCTAAAGACCTCAGAGTCCGATTTCGCCTGATGCCCTTCGGGTCTGAAAACCGCCGGAAATCAGTGCAATACGATAGCATTCCGCTGATTTCCGGCAATTTTCCGCCTCCGAAATCCGCAGGCGCTCTCTGGACGGCAGGTTTTTAGAAGCGCCAAAACGACGGCAGGTTTTCGGAAAACAACCTTTGAAACACCTGTCTCCAACAAACATGAATGCAACGATGAAAAGAATCACAAGCCTCATCAGGAAAAACATGATGCTGTCGCTATCGGTCATGGCGGCCGCCTGCTCCCTATTGATCACTCCGCCTTCGGCCAAGTTGTTCAAAAGCATAGATTGGCGAACTTTGGCTAACCTCGCAATGATGCTCAGCGTCCTGCAAGGATTCAAAAAGGAAAACATCTTCGCTCCGATTGTCACGGCTTGCTGCAGATTGAAATCCGTCACAGCCATAGCATTTGCCATGGTATTCGGGGTATTCTTCTCCTCAATGTTCGTAACAAACGACGTATCGCTGATAATATTCGTTCCGCTGACGATATCGATATACAGATCGCTTGGAAAAGAAAACCTGATACTGCCGACGATAACCATGGAGAACATAGCGGCCGTGCGCGGCTCGCTCCTAGCGCCGTTCGGAAGCCCTCAGAATCTCTTCCTGTTCGGGAAAAGCAACATAAGCGCATTGGAATTCATAAAAGGAATGGCGCCGTTATGCGCAATATCAGCAGCGTTATTGGCAATCTTCATATTCGTCTTGCTACGCCGCAAAACCAAAGAACCTTGCGAAAGCGCAGAACATGCCGACAGCTCCGAAGTTGCGCATGAAAGCATCACATACGAAAGCGACCGCTTCAGATGGAAGAAGACATCTTATGCCATCCTTTTGGCAATAGCAATCGCCTCCATTACGAGCCGAACGACATATTGGCCTTATGTCCTTGCTTTCATTCTCATCTCGGTGCTTATTCTCGATAAAAGGAACCTGATGGAAGTCGACTGGTCGCTTCTGGCGGTGTTCCTGTGCTTTTTCGTTTTCTCATCTTCGATAGCCGGAAACAAAACGCTGGCTTCGTTTCTTGGCAAGTCGGTTGCCGGAAACGAATATTGGTGGTCGATCGCATTGAGCCAGATAGTATCGAATGTTCCGGCAGCCATCATACTCCATCCATTCTCCTACAACATGGCGCGGCTGATATATGGCCTCGACAGCGCAGGGCTGGTGTCGATAATAGGCTCTCTCGCTTCCGTGATAAACTACCGCCTCTACGTTCGGGAGTTTCCAGGAAACGGGAAAGCCTTCCTGAAGGCATTCACTCTGATAAGCCTGGCCTTCTTCGCTGTTGTCGCAATCCCGGGCTATCTGCTGAGCGCAAAGGATTTTCTGGCGAAATAAAGGAAACTCGTGCTATATGCTTACAACAAGATTTAGCTATTCTTACAACATCAAACATCTTAATATGCGAAGCTTTCTACTTAAGTTCCCAACCTAAAGCCTAATACAAAACAAACCGACAAAGGAGACAACCCATCATACCACAACAAGATTTCTCTCAATGTCCTGAAAAAGTCTCAGTGTAGCAGTTATAATAGAAATAACATAAATTGCCTCTGTTTTATTTAATACTATATTATCATGTGCATAACTACAGTCATTCCGTATAGCATTGAAACGCTCAAAAACCGATATATTCATTTTTAAGGCCGTTTTAATAAATTCAGATTGAAATAAAACATTCTCGCTGTAATATTTCCCAAGCATGCCAACTAAACTATGAAGAGGATGATTCATACCACAGTCATCAGCAATAGAAATGGAATGTGCTCGACACAATTTTTTAATATATCGAACAGAATATGTATGAAGCCTATCAAGCACTAGAGCAGGTTCGTTTTTCCTCACAGCATCATGAATGTCAGACGAAAGAATGCTAAATGATTCTTCAGCATTATCATCAGGCAAATCAATTTCTAAACAATCGTTTTTGACAACAAAATCAATATCTCTAATTAATAAACCGGATTTTCCAGGCCTAATAAATTTCTGCATCTTCTCCTTTATTATCTGTTCCTGACCCCTCATATAAACAATATCTTCATCATACCCCATAATAGTTACATCAATAGCATGCTTATCCCAATTACTTCCAGGCAGACCCGCATAATCAGCATACCCAACGTCATTAATATCTACATTACAAACCCTTATATGCTTCGCCATCTCTTCATCACCATTTTGTTGAAGAAATAACGCAAATGCATTATTAAAATTATTCGGAATTGCGTAATCAAAATCGTATAATCCCATGTCATATCTCCGTTTTGTAATACATAAGCAAAAACATTTATGATATTTTCAATTTGATTCTTGACCTGTCAGACGAGAAGCGACTTGATCTACAAATTTAAATTTTACATGCCCCGCCCATCTAACATCCGAATATATTCCTCCGCAAGATACAACGGCACGTTCACTAACCTGTCCTGCTCCTTATAGCCTGCCATGGAAAACCGAATGGCTTGGAGTTCGGGGTTTGACTTTAGAGCAACGGAAAGGCTTTTCGAGCGCAGATTGATTTCAGCCTTAACCTCGGCAGAATAAATATCATCGAACTGAAAGACAAAATCGATTTCAGAAGTCGAATCCTCGTTGGAGTAATAGAAAATAGGCTTATCTTGCGATGCGCTCAAATGCTGCTGAAAGACAAATTGCTCGGTAAGGCTACCCTTGTACATTTTAAATGCTTCATCCGAAACCAGCAGATCCTTGACATTTGCCCCGCTCATGACACCCAGAAGACCCAAATCATTGACAAAAATCTTAAAGCAACCGAAATCCTCGAAAAACTTCAAAGGCTTCTCGATTTTCCTGATCCTCGATACCAAATGAATCAATCCGGCATCGACCAGCCATCTGATAGCATTCTCGAAATCCTTAGCCCTAGAGCCCTTTTTCACTGCGCTATAGATGAACTTCTTGTTTTCCTTTGCGAGTTGCGAAGGGATCGAATTCCAGACCATTTGAACCTTTGGGAGCAGATCGGATGGAATATGCTTGGAAAAATCAAACTCGTATCCGTTCAAAATGCTCTTTTGAATTTCCCTGACCTTGAAAATATCGTTGGATTGCGAATACTCTTTGACCGCTTCCGGCATTCCTCCGACGAAATAGTATTGTCTCAACGCATCCGTTAGAACACCGCTTAGCGAATTCATTTCCTCCCAGCTGCGCGCGCTGATCAAATCAGACATCTCCGTTTTTCCCATGGCACGTAAAAATTCCATAAACGACAAGGGGTGCAGATTCAGCATATCGACCTTCCCGACAGGAAAGCCCGTACCGCTATGAACCTTCAAACCCAAAAGAGAGCCGGCCGCTGCGACATGGTATTCCCTCTTGTCTTCGCAAAAGTATTTCAATGCGCTTATTGCTTTCGGTATTTCCTGTATCTCATCCAACATTATAAGCGTCCTAGAAGGAACAGCCTTGACTTCCGCAATCGCCGACAAGTCCCTTATGATTCTCGATACATCATAATCCTTCTCGAAAATTCGTCTCGCATCTTCATTTTCATCGCAATTCACATATATGAAGTTATCGTATTCGTTTTCAGCGAATTCCTTCAAAAGCCATGTCTTGCCCACCTGCCGCGCGCCGTTCAATATGAGCGGTTTGCGATTGCTCGATTCCTTCCACAATGCCAAACGTCTGTACAACAACCTTTCCACAGTCTCCAATTTTACATTTTTCTTGGGGAACTTTCAATAATAAATCACATTTTTCTTGGGGAACTTTTGGTATTTTACTACACTTTTCTTGGGGAACTCAAACTCGAATGCTATAAAAACCGTCCAAAACTTTACTCATATTTCGTATGTGAAAACATTTACGAAATTGATATTCGCAATTATTCTTGCTATTATTATAGCAACTAAAGGAAATGAAAATGAAAATTGAATCCGAAAAGATGATTTCTATAACCGAAGTCAGTCAGAACTTTTCCAAAGCTGTCAAGCTTTCGGAAAAAAACGGTGATATCTTCATAATGAAGAACAACAAGCCGAAATACCACTTGATAAATTTGGACAATGAAGTCGAAATCGATATGAGCGACGATGAAAAGGTTTTGTTTGTCGCCGGAAGAATTCTCAAAAAACACAAAAGAGCTTTTGAAAGGTTAGCAGAATGATCAGATTCGATATTGACAAAATTAAACTGATACACCAGTTGGTTGCGCAGGAAACGGGCGGCGGCATCGGAGTAAGAGACGAAGGCCTGCTCGATTCAGCGATAGAAAGCATATACCAGACGTTCGGCGAAGTCGAATTATATCCGACTAAAGAAGAGAAAGGTGCGAGGCTCGGTTTTTCGCTTATCTCGAATCATGCCTTTCTGGATGGGAACAAAAGGGTCGGCATGCTCGTCATGCTTGCGTTTCTTGAGCTCAACGGAGTCAAATTGAATTGCACGGACAAGGAAATATACGATACGGGCATCGGCCTTGCGTCAGGCAAGGTGGATTATGACGAATTGCTTGAATTCGTCATTAATCACAAACTAGCATGAATATAGGGCGCTTTTAAAAATCTCACCTGTTTTGCTCTAACGCTGCGGCAATGAACCCCGAGAACAAAGGATGCGGTCGGTTCGGACGGCTATTAAATTCAGGATGGAACTGAACTCCCACATAAAAATTCTCATCGCTGATTTCAACTGTCTCCACGAGCCTGCCGTCGGGTGAGAAACCGGAAAGGCAGAGACCGCTTTCCGTCAGAGCATCCCTGAAATCGTTGTTGAACTCGTATCGATGCCTATGCCTCTCGTCTATCCTATCAGTTCCATAGCACTTTCTTATGACAGTGTCTTCCGAAAGCACGCACGGACAGCTTCCGAGTCTGAGCGTACCGCCCTTTTTCCTCTCGTTGCTCTGGTCGGGCATGAAATCCACTACGGGATGCGTCGTGCCTTCGTTGAATTCAGTTGAATCGGCATCGGAAAAACCACAGACGTTTCTCGCATATTCGATGACCGCAACCTGCATGCCGAGGCAAATGCCGAAGAACGGAATATGATTCTCACGGGCATACTTGACGGCGACCAGCATTCCGCCGATTCCCCTGCTTCCGAAGCCGCCCGGAACTATTATGCCGTCGGCTGATGGCAGCTTGTCGCCAGCATTGCCCTCGGTGATATCCTCCGAATCAAGCCATGTGATGTCGACCTCCGATTTAAGCGCGAAGCCGGCATGACGCAATGCCTCCACTACTGACAAATAAGCATCGTGAAGCTCGGCGTACTTTCCCACCAAGGCGATACGCACCTTCCTCTCAGGATGCTTTATGCGATCGACCAAGGCCTTCCATTCGCTAAGGTCAGGTTTCGGCGCATCAATCCTAAGCTCCCTGCAGACTATATCCGAAAACTTCGATCTCTCCAGCATAAGGGGAATCTGATACAGAACCGGAATGGTGTTGTTCTCGATCACACAATCGCTCTTGACATTGCAGAATCCGGCTATTTTCGAAAAAATGCTCTTGTCTCGAATCTTCCTGTCAGTCCTCAGGACAATCATATTCGGAAATATTCCCATGCCCTGGAGCTCCTTAACGCTGTGCTGCGTAGGTTTGGACTTATGCTCTCCGCCGCCTTTCAAATACGGAACCAGCGTGACGTGGATGTACATGACGTTTTCAGAGCCCACCTCCTGGCCCACCTGCCTTATCGCCTCGATGAACGGACGGCTTTCTATATCGCCTATGGTTCCGCCTATTT
Organism: Spirochaetaceae bacterium; assembly: GCA_003454065.1. The sequence continues at coordinate 33,590 of DMKZ01000039.1, read as the reverse complement.
CCGTTATCACGACATCCGCCTCCGTCACATCCCCGATATTGTATATGAAGCTTTTAATCTCATCGGTGATATGGGGAACGGTCTGCACGGTAGAACCCAGAAACCCTCCCTTCCTCTCCTTATGGATTACATTAGAGTATACTTTGCCGGTGGTCAGATTGGAATACAGATTGAGATTCTCATCTATGAATCTCTCGTAATGCTCAAGGTCCAGATCCGTTTCTATTCCATCCTCGGTTACGAATACCTCGCCGTGCTGATACGGGCTCATGGTCCCAGGGTCGACGTTTATGTACGGGTCAAGCTTCTGCGCCGCCACCTTAAGCCCGCGCGACTTCAGCAAACGTCCGAGAGATGCGGCGGTAATCCCCTTGCCCAAACCCGAAACGACTCCGCCTGTAACGAAAACGTATTTTCTCATAAAAACTCCACAAGTACTAAGAAAGCATCCCTGAGGTCTTTCCAAAATTATCTTCAAAATGACGCGGCATCATACCGAGAACAGCAGGCTGCTGTAAACAGGATACGGCCAATATCCCGACGGAACGGTTTTTTCAGCCGAGTTTATCAAACCCCTGATTCTTTCCATTTCAGGAACAACCGAATCGCGACACAGCATCGAGGATTTCTCCGCATTAAGGTCGGAAAGCTCACGACATCTAGACCGCTCTATCTCGGCGGATTCATCTCCAAGCGTTCCGCTCTTCTTGATTATCACATCGCACAGCAGATTCTCGAAAGAAGAAATCGCAGGTATTATCTCCCTCTCCGCCATACCTATCATAGTGTTTGCTTCAATGCAACGGATATTGCTGTAGTTTTCCAGATAGACCTCTTCTCTGGCCACCACTTCGGTCTCAGACATTATGCCGTGCTTTTCCAGGAGTGATATGTTCTTCTTCAAATGCATTCGGGTTATGGCCTCGACGGAAGTGGACAGGTTCAAAAGCCCTCTCTTCTTCGCTTCCTTCACCCACGAAGCATCATAGCAGTTTCCGCTGAAAAGAATTCCCGAATGATTTTTGAGCTCATCCCTGATAAGCTTGTGAACTACACCGTCCCTGTCCTTTTCCTCGCTCTTCGCTATTATCTCCGAATACTCGCAGAGCTTCTCCGCCATAATTGCATTCAGAATCGTATTCGGCGAAGCGATCGACTGACCCGAACCGGGCATCCTGAACTCGAATTTGTTTCCGGTGAACGCTATCGGGCTGGTTCTGTTCCTATCCGTAGTATCCATGGGTATCGGAGGAATGATGCCGATTCCCATTTTAAGGCGCTTGGGCTTCTTATCGTCGTAATCCTCGCCTTTCACTATCGTTTCGATGATGCTTTCAAGCTCGAAACCGACATATATCGAGATTATCGCCGGCGGAGCTTCGTTCCCGCCCAACCTGCTGTCGTTCGCAGCATAAGCCACGGTCGACCTCAGCAAATCCTGGTATTCGTCGACACCGGATATGAAAGCTGTCAGGAACAAAAGGAAGCAGGTATTGTGAAAAGGCGTTTTGCCGGGAGAAAACAGATTCAAGCCCTTATCCGTCATAAGCGACCAGTTGTTATGCTTTCCGCTGCCATTCACGCCTTCGAACGGCTTCTCGTGGAGAATACACACCAGACCGTGCCTGTCGGCGACCTTCCTCATCAGGTTCATCGTCAGCTGGTTCTGGTCAGTCGCCCTATTGCATTCGGTGAAAATGGGAGCCATTTCGAATTGGGAAGGAGCGACCTCGTTGTGCTTGGTCTTGGCGTAAACGCCCAGCTTCCACAACTCGATTTCCAAATCCCGCATGAATGCTGCCGCTCTCGGCTTGATCGAACCGAAGTAATGATCGCTCATCTGCTGGGTCTTGGGCGGCCTTGAACCGAAAAGGGTCCTGCCGCAAATAAGCAGATCCTCCCTTTTGGAAAACAGCTCCTTGTCCATTAGGAAATATTCCTGTTCGGCGCCTGCCATAGCCGTAACCGATTTGGATTCCTTGTCGCCCATCAGCTTGAGAAGCCTTATCGCTTGCCTGCTCAACGCCCTCTCGGATCTCAGAAGCGGAGTCTTGTTATCAAGCGATTCACCCGAATACGAAAAGAACACGGAAGGTATATAGAGCGTGCTTCCCTCGATGAAAACGGAAGATGAAGGGTCCCATGCGCTATAGCCTCTCGCCTCAAAGGTCTCGCGAAGCCCGCCTGAAGGAAAGCTCGAAGCATCCGGCTCGCCTCTCACCAGCTCCTTGCCGGAGAAATCCATTATGACCCCGCTTTTGCCGATAGGCTTCATAAAGCATTCGTGCTTCTCGGCAGTGCCGCCGTTGAGCGGCTGGAACCAATGGGAATAATGCGTCGCCCCGTTCTCCACGGCCCAATCCTTCATGCCTTTCGCTATGGCATCGGCTGCTTCCATCGGAAGTGGCATTCCGCTTTCAAGACACTTCGTATATGACTATATGACTCGCATCCACATATCTCTTCATCTTGTCTTCGGTGAACACATTCAATGCGAATATGCCCGGCACATCCACAAAACCGCTATCGTCGAATTCTCTTGTCATACGCCGCTCGCTCCATAGTTGGAAAGGACCCTGGCCGAAGGATCGTTGACATCACAGCCTCTCCATGTCTTATTGGGCATCCAGAAATCGGGAATCATCTCAGCATTGGAAGGATAATGCTTTTCGAATATCTCCCTGTACAAGAGGCTCTCCTTCGTGAACGGCCTGCAATAATCGTAGCGGGACGCCCTCTCTTCAAACTCCTTATCGCTGTATTTTTCTTCAGCATGCTGCTTCAATCCGTCGACCATGCTATGACCGACAGCATCGGAAAAAGCCGCTTTCTCCCGCCAGAGAATCTCATCTGGAAGCAAGTTGTCGTTTTCGAAAACCTTGCGCAGAAGGTACTTCCCCTTGCCGTATACGTTCATCTTGAGCTTCGGATCAATGGACATGACGTATTTCACGAAATCCAAATCTCCGAACGGAACACGCGCTTCAAGGGAGTTGTCCGATATGCAGCGGTCCGCCCTGAGCACATCATAGAAATAAAGCTCGCTTATCCTCTTGGCCGCCTCGTTCTGAAAAGCATCGGGAGTAGGTGCGAAATCCGTATATTTATAGCCGAAAAGCTCGTCCGATATCTCACCGGTCAGAAGGACTTTGACATCGGTTCTTTCATGTATCGCCTTGCAGCACAAGAACATGCCCATGCTTGCCCTAATGATCGTTATATCCCACGTACCGAGTATAGAAATCACCGCATCCAAGTTCGATAGCACATCTTCCATCGTCATCCTGACTTCCATGTGATCGCTTTTGATGTAATCGGCAACGCTCTTCGCATACCGCAAATCTATCGGATCGCTGTCCATGCCTATGGCAAACGTTCTTATGCTTTTTTTCAAAATCCTCGTAGCAATCGCGCAAACCAAACTCGAATCGAGGCCTCCTGAAAGAAGGAAGCCCATGGGAGCATCGGAGTCGAGCCTTTTTCTCACGCCTTCCACCAGCTTATCCCTTATGTTCCTGCAAACGCTACCCAAATCATCGTGGCAGACCTTATCGACACTCGACGGATCCGCGTACCTGACGAACTTATCGTTTATGTAATAAAAGCCGGGAGGAAACGGAATCACTTTCTTGCAAAGGCCGATCAAACATCGCGCCTCGCTTGCGAACGCAATATCACCCTCATCCGTATATCCGTAGAATAGCAGGCGGATTCCTATCGGATCCCTTGCGGCTACGAGGGTGTCCGAATCGCGCTCGTAAAGAACTATTGCGAACTCCGCATCCAGTTCCTTGAACATCGAAACCCCTTTTCCCTTCCACAACGGGATAAGAACCTCGCAATCCGAATCAGACTTGAATTCATATTTTCCCTCAAGCCTTTTCCTTATCTGCCTGAAACCGTATATCTCGCCATTGCAAACCAGACTGACGCCATCCCTCTCGAACGGCTGCATGCCCGATTCGTCCAAGCCAATTATCGACAGCCTATGAAATCCGAAAACCGCCTTACCGCCAAGCTCCCTATACGCTGTGCTATCGGGCCCCCTGGAAACCGTTCTGGCAAAATGCTCCTTGATAACGCCCATATCCGCACTTTTTGCCTTGATGCCAAATATAGAACACATAATAACCTCAAATCACTTAAAAAGAAATTATAAAAAAAATGGCAAAAAAAAATTTCAAATATATATATAATACTATAATTATCATACATTTTTTATATCATAAACTTTCGGAAGCAGTTGAGGTCGCAAAGTCATCATGGATTTGAAGATTTTAAAGTATTTCATCGCCATCGCAGAAGAATTGAACATAACAAAGGCTGCAAACAAATTGAAAATAAAGCAGCCGCCGCTCAGCAGTCAGATCAAAAAGCTGGAAGCTGAGCTGGATACAACGCTTTTCATAAGGGGAAAAAGGCATCTTCAACTAACCGATTCTGGAAAGCTACTGTATAGATACGCCAAGGAAATCATCAGCCTTTATGAAGCTCTACCCTGAAATCAAATTCAGGATAATGAACGGCAACAGCGACGAATTGATTGAAAGGCTCGGAAGCGGTCTAATAAACCTTGCAGTCATCACCGCGCCGCACGACCAGACCCTGCTCAACAGCTTCAAGGTCGGCGAAGAGAAAATGACAGCTTTCATGAGCCTCGACAACCCGCTCGCATCAAATGCGAAAGATACGGTGGATCTCGAAGAGCTTGCCGGGCAGCCGCTGATAGTCCCAAGCAGAGAGGCCATCAACGACATGATCTGCAAGTGGTTCAAGGAAATCGGAAAAAACCCGCAAATCGTCTGCAAGATAGGCAACTACCTGGATGTAGCGGCCCTATCGGGCTGCAATGTCGGAATAAGCATCTTTCCGAAAACCTCATACGTTTTGAACCCGCACATAATCGCAAGGGAAATCGTAAACCCAGGGCGTTTGGTGGAATACCCCTTCGTATGGCTCAAAGGAAAACCGCTCCCAATAGCGGATGAGACCTTCATCGAATATGTCAAAAGCACCCTTTAGATGAACCAATACGGAAGCAGCATCACATTGTCCCTAAGCATGCCTGGCTGAGGACATGAGCATACAAGCGCGCCCATTCCCCTTTTCTTGTCCTGTATCTTGTCAAGCACTCTGAATGCAGAAGTCTGATCGGCGGTAGCAGAAGAATTCATTTTTATCTCTATGGGATGCAAAATGCCGTTTTCCTCGATTATAAGGTCTATCTCGCTTTCGCTTCCGTTGTCTTTTCCTCTATAATACGAAACGCAATACCTGTAGTCCATCCCTGCATTAGAATACGATTTAAGCACTTCGGAAACCACAAACGTTTCTAGCATGCTTCCGCCCATCGCACCCATTGCCAGGGTTTCCGGCGTAAGCCATCTGGTCAGATATGAAGCCAAACCGGTATCCCTGAAATACAGTTTCGGGGTTTTAATGGCACGCTTGAGAACGGAGTTGGAAAACGGCTCCAATAAATAGACTATTCCGGAAGCCTCAAGAATGGATATCCAATTTCTAATCGTTGTCAGGTCCTTGCCGATTTCATTTGCTATATTCGAATAATTCAGCATTTGCCCTGTTCTCGCCGCAGCCGCTATCATAAACCTCCGAAAATCATCAAGGTTCTGAACTGCGGATAGCTGCCTGACATCCCTCTCCAAATATGACTTGACATAGCTCGAATAAAAAATCGACCAATCCACCTCTTCGTTTTGAAGTTCCGGAAAACTCCCCCTATGGATTATTTTCCAAATATTCTCCACTGGTTTCGCAGTCCTATTGCGCTTTTCCACATATTCGACAGTAGGTAAAAATCGTTCGTCAAACGCATCATGAACAATCTCACGCAGCGATAACCCAGACAATTCGATTATGCTAACCCTTCCGGCTAAAGATTCGGAAACGTTTTTCATAAGCTCGAAAGGCTGCGAACCGGATAAGCAAAACAAGCCCCTGCTCTCGCTCTCATCGCATTTGATTTTCACGTGTCGAAACAAATCCGGCGCCCTTTGCACCTCGTCATATATGACAGGAGGCGGATTGAGCGCTATGAAGACATTCGCATTCTGCCTCGCCTGGTCCTCAACGAACGGATCGTCTAAAGAAACGTACCCCCTATCGGAAAAGATGTGCTTCAGCATCGTGGATTTTCCAGTCTGCCGCGCCCCTGTGACAAGAATGCATTTAAAAGTCGCATCTGATTTTCTAATTATGCCTTCAATAGCGCGCCTAATATACTCCATAATCTCCACATCCCGCAAACCGCATGTCTATCTGGCGATCCAGATGCAGCGCAGAGCCGCCTGTTTTAACAGTACCAATAAAAAATGGCTAATCTGGATTCATTTCCCAGATTAGCCAAATTTTACGCTTTCTTGCGATAAAAATCCAATACAAGCGAGCTGCCGCTACCGTTATCAGTCATTTCAAACGTGAAGCCGTTCTTAAGGTACTTGTTCTTGAAAGCGTCCCTTTCCCGCTTCATCTGATCGTCGGCGCCCTTGATATACGCCTGCCTGAAAAACTCGTTGACAAGACTATCCGCATCCAAAAACGCTTCGCCCCAACATCCCGTTGCGTTGAAGTCCTTGATCTTGTCGCTAAGAAGTCTGTACAGCACGTCTTGCTTGAATCTTTGCACGCGTTCGTCCTGCGCGAAGGTATCCATGAAACAATGCTTTACGGCATGTTCGTCGAGTATGTCTATCGTCCTCTGGGACGTGAGCAGCCTTTCGTTCAATACCAGAAAATGCGCCTTCTCCAAACTCTTGATAACCACCCAGAAATCCGAATCCGACGAAACGAGTATTATCGAATCGGCATTGCCCTCGTAATGCTCCTTGGAAATACGCATCGCCATAGTCATATCGACGAGCGATTTCTCCTCCTTGATTCTGGTAGTCTCCATTCTTTCGACTGCGATGCTCCGCTCGTCCTTGTTCAAAACCTCCTGGAAGATATCCCATGCCGACGAAGTATGCACATCGTCTATCAATATGATTCTTCTGACCTTGCCGATTTGCTCCGGATCCAAGTTCAAAAGGCAGCCTGCCAAAGAATACGGACTCGCATTCTCGCAATCCACGGCAACGGAAATATTGGTCGCCTCGTTCACGAAATCGTATATAAGCTGCTTTGTTTCCTGCGGCGCATCTATAACGTATTTCGCAGCAGTGAACTCATCCCCGTTTGCTTCATAAAGGTGCCTTAAAAACCAGCCGTCGTTTTTCAAAACGTTTCCGAGCGCGTTTCCGCCATCGCCGTTATCTTCAAAAGGCTTCGGCCATGTGAGAAAAGTCTTGAAAGGGTATTTGAAATTGTTCGTGACGTAATCCGTTCTAATTGCATAGATCCTTTCGCTCATCTCCTGCCATTTCTGCCCCAACGCCTTCTTATCCGCACTGCAGCCCGGCATTATGAAAAGCGATTTGATGTATTCGAAGTTTATCCAATCGTAGAACAAGTTCCTCAAATTGCCTATTCTGTCTGAAATGTATTGGTTTATCACAGCGATATTGCACATAAGATTGTTGTTGCCGACATTGATGACGTCTATGTTTCTGTTTTTCAAGTACTCTATGTCTTTCAAATTGACGAATTCGCCCATTGGCGCTGAATCGAGAGGAAGATGAAACGACGCCTTTCTCTTATCCACGATCTTATTGCAATTCCACATCAGCTGCTGACGCAGAGTAGTCAGGCACCGCAAATCGCGCGCAGACGAATCCGCTTCAAGTCTTTTCAGCCTTTCCTGATTGTAATTGTTATGCTCGTTTTTCAGCTGGTCATCACGCACTCCCAATAGAAAGGCAACGACAGTAACGGTATCCGTCCTGTATTTGCTCATTCTCGAATCAATAGCAATCGGCTGTTCTTCAGTCTTAATATCCATGTTAATCCTCCTTCTAATATTTTTCTGAAGTTCATGATTCTTTTCAAAAAGATGCCATGTCGCAAAATAGGCCTGCTCCGTCTTGAAATCAGTTCCTATAAATCTGCGATGACGTTGTTAAAAACCTCAAATTAAATTAAGGGCGCTTCTAAAAACCTCAGAGTTCGATTTCGCCTGGTGCCTTTCGGGCCTGAAAACCGCCGGAAATCAGCAAAATACGACAGTATTCCGCTGATTTCCGGCAATCTTCCGCCTCCGAAATCCACAGGCGCTCCCCGAACAGCAGGTTTTTAGAAGCGCCCTTAAATAAACTGCAATGGCAATAATGACATTGCGTGCTTGATGGTTCTCGCCTAAAGGCTATTATCCCAACTCGGAAAGCTTCTTATGAAGCTGACGGATATGATGCCGCGATGAACAGCGTCCATGTCGCAAACCTCCCGAATCTTCTTGTTTCTGAGACTTTCATTCACTTTGGTTTCATTATGCAGGAATTGCACGACGAACCGCTCGCTATTCTCCAACACTGCATCGGTGTTTTCCGCTTCGCTCATGATATCCGAATAATCCAATGGCGACAATGAGGCATATTCAAATCTGTCCTCGCTTCCGCCGAACGGAACATTAATGTTTAGGAAGAAATTTCTTGCTCCCTTGCGCTTGAGCGCATCGCAGAGCGTATCCAGATTCGCCAATAAGAACCGAATCGCCAGCTCGTAATCAGCAACCGTTCCGTCCTTTCCGACCTGGCAGGAAAGCGCTATGGCAGGATGCCCTCTCAAAGAAGCTTCCCTTGCCGCTGCGCATGTTCCGGAATAGATTATGTCGGAAGAAACGTTGAGGCCATTGTTTATTCCGGAAACAACCAAATCCGCCTTGAAATCCGGAAAATAGTCCGATGTATCATAAAACACCACCGTATCCGCAGGAGTCCCGTCAATGGAATAAACCATCTCTTCATGCTTCTGCAATTCCATATTGCCGGAAATCCGAATGGAATGGCTCTTCGCGCTTTGGTTTGCAGAAGGCGCAAGTTCAAGAACACCATGACCTGCGCTCTCCAACGCCATCCTCAGAGCCTTTATTCCAGCCGCATCATAGCCGTCGTCGTTTGTAATCAGAATATTCATTTGCAGAAAACCAATTCGTAATCCTTGCTGCCAAGCCCGATTTTAACGGCATGATCGATAAGCGACATGTATTCGCTCTCAGGATTATTGTCGAGAAACAAATCGCCCGTTTCCCTGAATCCCTTTTCCTTTTTCCTGTCATGCAACTGGGTGTTGAGATTGCGCGGAGCTTCCTGGCATTTATCGCGACATGCCACGTCAATTGCAAGCGGATCGAAAGAAGCGAACATGCCTATGTTGGGAACGAGCGGCGCATCGTTTTCCCCATGACAGTCGCAATTAGGCGAAATGTCCTGAGCGATATTGATATAGAAAGCCGGCCTATTCTGAACCACCGCTTTGGTGTATTCAACCATCTTCCTGTTCAGCATTTCCAGCGCCGCATCATTAGCAAAGCTTATGGCATCAAAATTACAGGCTCCGAGACACCTGCCGCAGCCTACGCAGTTCTCCGAATTGACATGCATCTTTTTCTTTGAGGAATCGAACTCCAAGCCCTTGTTTGCACATTCCCTCATGCACGCTTTGCACCCCCTGCACAACGACTCGTCTATCACGGGCTGTCCGTTGGAATGCTGATCCGTTTTGCCCGCTCTCGAACCGCAGCCCATTCCGACATTTTTGATGGCTCCGCCGAAACCGGTCATTTCGTGACCTTTGAAATGCGCGAGGCTTATGAAAACATCCGCATCCATCACGGCGCGGCCTATCTTCGCATTCTTGACATATTCGCCGCCTTCGACTGCGACCTCGACATCATCGGTTCCCTTCAAGCCATCTGCGATTATGACAGGAGCGCCTGCGCTAAGAGGCGAAAAGCCATTTTCCCATGCGCAATAAAGATGCTCAAGAGCGTTTTTCCTGCTCCCCGGATACATGGTATTGCAATCCGTCAGAAAAGGCTTTCCGCCTAATTGCGAGACGACATCGCAAATGGCTTTCGCATAATTCGGGCGCAAAAAACTCATATTGCCCTTTTCGCCGAAATGCATCTTTACAGCTACGAATTTCCCTTGCATATCAATATTGGCGATTCCGGCCTTCATAATAAGCTTCTTAAGCTTCTCTGCGGGACCGTCACCGAAAGCAACGGTCCTGAAGTCCGTCCAATAGACCTTTGACTTGGCCATAAATCAGCTCCTGTCTCTGCTTTTGGCTATGAGTATGAGCCTGACAAGCGATGCAAGCTGCGTAAGAGCCGCCGCCACATACGTGAACGCCGCTGCGGTCAGAACCTTTCTGACTTTCCTTATCTCCGAACTTTCCAAAATTCCGGATTCCCTCAAAAACCTCAGCGCCCTTCTGGACGCATTGAATTCAACAGGCAACGTTATGATGTAAAACAAGACGCTTGCCGCAAAAAGAACGATTCCGGCTTTCAGAAAGTATTTGTTGCTGAGTATTATTCCGAAAAGCGCCAGATAAGGGCCAACGGTGGAGCCGATATTCGCCACCGGAACCAATGTCGAACGAAGAACCAGAGGTATGTACTTCCTTTTCTTCTGCACGGCATGACCCGCTTCATGCGCCGCCACGCCTGCGGCCGATATGCTCGAAGAGCCATACACCGCCTCGGACAGCCTCAAAACCATTCGCCTCGGATCGAAATGATCCGTAAGGAAACCGCCCGTCCTCTCTATGTTCACATTTGAAACGTCTGCGGTATCGAGCACCTTTTTAGCGACATCAACACCGAGCATGCTCGATTGTATCTTTATTTTAGAATACCTGTTAAATGTCGATTTAACCCATATCTGCCCCAAAAAAGACAGCAATATGGTGGGAATAACCAAAATAATGTAATAACTGTCAATATACGGAAAAGCATAACCGCCCATTTTTTCCTCCTGATCATCATTTTACCGCTGATAGCGGAGATCTTTGCATTATCGCGTTTATTATAGCAAATAATCGAAAAACAAGCGAATGGATGCGATAAGACCGATTATATTATCGCAGACGGTTGAAGACGAATCTACAAGGGCATTATAATACGGCACTCCGCCGAATACGCTATAAATGCGAATCTTATCCTCGTTCGAATAATCGCTGTAGAATCGCGAAGAATCATAATAGTCCATTTCCCGAACAAACAAGGTGCAATCGATAAATCAATTTTAGGGCGCTTCTAAAAACCTCAGAGTCCGAACCTGCCAGACGCCTTTCCGGTCGAAAAACCGACAAAAAGCCTCAAAATACGGCAGTATTCCTACGTTTTTTGTCGGTTTTTCGCCTCGAAAATTCGCAGGCATCTTCGAATAGCAGGTTTTTAGAAGCGCCCTTTAGTAGTTTTAAACAGAGTAAAATAATTCCGACTAATAATAGAGATTTTTCAAAACTGATTTCAAAACGATGCGCCAGACAGGAATCGAACCTGCAGCCTACGGATCCGGATTCCGTCGCTCTATCCATTGAGCTACTGGCGCTCAAAACATCATATATCCTTACCGGACTTTAGAAGCACCCTTAAGATTATACGCACAGCAAACAAGCATTTCAAGGCTGCATTTTAAGCTTGCCTGAAACATAAAGCGACAAAAGCGCGAGGTCGCTTTGACGGATTCCGCTGATTTGAGTTGCCTGACGAAGAGTCTGCGGCCTTATCCGCTTGAGTTTTTCCAATGTTTCCGCTGAAAGACCTTTGCACTTATCGTAATCGAAATCGTCTCTGATCCTGATGCCTTCCGCCTTTCTGATGATATTCATCCCGCGTTTTTCACGATTGGCGTACCCCTCGTATTTGATGTCTTGAACTACGCTATCGACGGAATTGTAATCGTATTTCGAAAAACAAGGGAATTGCGTGATAATCGATTCGGTATCGGAAGCCTCTTTGCGTATTGCGTCCATAATCAGGTTTTTACCGGCCTTGCGCTGCATTTTGATCTCATTGAGCACATCGCTTACCTGCGACAGCTTCTCTGCGAAAGCCAGTCTGCGCTTTTCGTCGGCTGTGCCGATTTCAATGGCATAAGGGGTCAGCCTCCTGTCGGCATTGTCCGCCCTGAGGGAAATGCGATATTCCGCTCTGGACGTGAACATCCTGTAAGGCTCGTCGGTCCCTTTGGTGACCAGATCGTCTATGAGAACTCCTATATAGGCTTCGTCTCTTCTAAGAACCAACGGCTCTCGCCCAGCCAATTTCAAGCAGGCGTTTATTCCGGCGATAAGACCCTGGCCTGCCGCCTCCTCATAACCGCTAGTGCCATTCGTCTGCCCGGCGATGAACAAGTTGCCGATTATTTTCGATTCCAAAGACGGCCGCAAGTCGCGCGGATCGCAAAAATCATATTCCACCGCATAAGCATAACGCTGGATTTCGCAATTCTCCAATCCGGGAACGGTTCTCAAGAACGCATCCTGCACGTCCATCGGCAACGAAGACGAAAGACCGTTGAGATACATTGTCGCGGCGTTCCTGCCTTCCGGCTCTATGAACACCTGATGCCTCTCTCGATCAGGGAAACGCTTCACCTTATCCTCGATCGAAGGACAATAGCGCGGGCCTTTTCCGATGATGGCACCTGAAAACAGCGGGCTTCTGTGAAAATTATCCCTGATTATCTTATGCGTTTTCTCATTAGTGAAGGTAATGTGGCACGGAAGCTGATCGGAAATGGCTTTCGAATCTCTCGTCATCGGCATGAGAAACGAAAAAGGGATTATCATGTCGTCCGGCTTTTGCAAATCGCACTTGGAATAGTCGATGGATTCCTTGATTATCCTAGCAGGCGTTCCGGTTTTCAAGCGGGCTATGGCAAAACCGCGGCGCATCAGGTTTTCGGAAAGCCCTACGGCAGCCTCCTCGCCTATCCGTCCTTCGCGCCTGACCACATCTCCCGTAAAAGTCCTCGCGTTCATGAAGGTTCCGGTTGTAAGCACCACCGAACGAACGCTTACGGCGCAAACCTTGTCCGTCGCATGTGCGGTTTCTCCATCGCGCCTGTTTTCCTTGTATCGGACTTTGACAACCCTGCCGTCTCTGTCTATTATATCGACAACCGTCCCTTCGATGAGCGTGATGTTCGAACGGGATAGCAGAAGCTTCCGCGCATTTTCCGAATACAAGTATTTGTCTTCCTGCGCCCTTGGAGCCTGGACCGCGGCACCGCGGCTTTTGTTAAGCTGCCTGAATTGCAGAAGCGCGCTATCGGCCAACATCCCCATGACTCCTCCGAGCGCATCGATCTCCTTGACTATATTGCCCTTGGCGAGCCCACCTATTGCAGGATTGCAGCTCATTCTGGCAATGGCAAGAACATTTTGGGTTATGACGATGACCTTATCACAAAGACATGAAGCGGCCATGGCGGCCTCGAGCCCCGCATGACCAGCCCCCACGACCAAACAATCGCAATCCATTTCCGATAGAACCCCTATAATTCAAAGATAAAAGTCAAAGGCCCGGCATTCACGCTCTCCACCTTCATGTGAGCGCCGAAAATTCCCGTTTCAACCGTAAAACCCTTGGATCTTATCAAACTGACGAAGCAATTGTAGAAATCCTCAGCCGCGCCCTTTTCCATCGCTTTATCGAATCCGGGACGATTTCCCCCTGCGAAAGGATCTGAAGCAAGAGTGAATTGGCTTACAACCAAAAATGACCCTCCGACCTGATCGATGCTCCTGTTCATTTTTCCGTTTTCATCCGGGAAAATCCTGAACGATGCGATTTTATCGGCCATTTTGCCTATATTCGTTTCGGCATCGCCTTTTTCAGCGCAATAATACACAAGAAACCCTTTCGCTATTTCGCCGACAACCTTGCCGTCAACCCTGACCCTTGCTTCATCGACACGCTGAACAACCGCTCTCATCTGGTTTTGCTCCTATTGCTCGATCTCACGGATAAAAGCCTTTTTGTCAGGACTTTTGAAAAATGCGGATGCAGACACGATCAGATTCGCACCGGCTTTCTTGAGGTCCGAAGCATTAGACAGCCCTGCGCCTCCATCCACGGAGATATCGAAACCAAGATTTCTTTTTTTCCTTTCTTCACTCAAGCGGGCTATCTTGCTCACGGACGTTCGTATGAATTCCTGGCCGCTGAAGCCGGGATTCACGCTCATAATGAGCACGAGATCGACATAAGGCAGAATCTCATCCAGAACGCTAATGCTCGTAGCGGGGTTCAACGCCACTCCGGCCTTCAGACCGGCATCCTTGATCCTTTTCACGCAATAGTGCAAATGCGTTGCCGCCTCCGCATGCACGGTGATATAGTCGCTTCCCGTCCTTATATAGCCGTCCAATGATTTCTCAGGTTCGGTTATCATAAGATGGGTATCGACTATCATCTTCGTGCTTTCCTTCACATTGCGAATGAAATCAGGGCCAAAGGTGAGATTGGGGACGAAATGACCGTCCATTACATCAAGATGAATCATTCTGCATCCGGATTCCTCAAGCATTCTGATATGCCGATCCATAATAGTTAGATCCGAACCCAAAACAGAAACCGAAAGCGTTGCGCGTTTCTCCATGATAGCCCCCCCTATAAAAAAAGGAACCTTGAGGTAAAAACTCAAGGTTCCCCATAACAATCCAAGCCGAAACGGCTGTTATTTCATTATCTTTTCCGCAAGATCGACAACCCTGGTGGAATAGCCCATTTCGTTGTCATACCATGAGAACACCTTGAACATGGCCTTATCCATCTTCATGGTAAGCTGCGCATCGAAAATCGAAGAATGGGAATTGCCCTGGATGTCGCGCGACACGATCGGATCCTCGGTATATTCCAAAACCTTCTTCATCTTCCCTTCGGCGGCTTTCTTGACGGCCGCATTGACTTCCTCAACCGTCACATCCTTCTCAAGCTCGACAGTGAGATCGACGATCGATCCGGTAGGCGTGGGAACCCTCATCGCACAGCCGTTGAGCTTGCCCTTGAGAGAAGGAATTACCTTAGCCACAGCCCTAGCGGCGCCGGTGGTCGTAGGTATGATGGACAGGCCTGCCGACCTCGCCCTTCTAAGATCCTTATGCGGCTGATCGAGAATTACCTGATCGTTCGTATAAGCATGAACAGTCGTCATGAGACCGTATTTGATGCCGAATGCATCATTCAGAACCTTTGCCAGAGGAGCAAGGCAGTTCGTCGTGCACGAAGCATTGGAAAAAGCGACCGCATCCGTGCTGATTTCGTCATCGTTGACGCCGACCACTATCGTCTGATCTATTTCGTCCGCCGCAGGAACGGTAAGAATCACTTTCTTGGCTCCGGCCTTTATGTGATCCTTGTATCCGCCTTTCGGACCTTCCGCGGACTTGAACACTCCCGTTGACTCGATCACGACGTCAACGCCGAGATTGCCCCATGGAAGATTCTGCGGATTCCTTTCCTTCAGAATCTCGATCCTCTTGCCTTTCACGGTTATGCTGCTGTCATCGTATGTGACCTCGTTCTTGTACAAGCCGTAAGTCGAATCGTACTTCAAAAGCGTCGCCAATGTCTTGGCATCCGTAAGGTCGTTGATGGCAACGATCTCTATGTTCTTCCTCTCGAAAGCGATCTTGAAAACATTTCTGCCGATTCTTCCGAATCCGTTGATTGCTAACTTCATTTCTATCCTCCAAAACCAACTAAGAAATTATAGTTACGTTCTCCTATTTGTCAATCATTCGCCCTTAATGGCTTTTACCTCAGCCAGCGTCATGGTCTTATTGGCATTGCTGCCGCAATCCGCTCTCCAATCATCATCATTGAAAAGGTACACATACGGCCACATGTAATGCCAGTCCATCAATCCGCCCATGCCGAACTCGCCATATTCCATATACGTGTCCCGTCCTTTCTGATAATCAAAACCATCAATCACCGTCTTCTCCGTAGCTTCATAGTGCTTCATATTGAACTTGCCGCCCTTCCTCACCTCAAAAACGCTGCCAGAAAAATTGGTATCCGAATATTTTATTATGCGATAGACCGAAACATACCAATCGCTAGCATCCAAGATGTAATATATGATGCTGCCATTGCCTTCGTCATATTTCGCCTTTTCCATGCCGTATCTGGGAACCGCCTCGCCCCAACGAGCGCAGGCCTGATATTTGGAACCATAATAACTCTTGGCGTGATTCATGGAATAGTTCCATTTCGTCTCTCCGACCGCATTCGTGTATGGATCGAAGTAATCATCCAAGATGTCTATTATCTCCTCTTTCGACACGCCAGCCGGCGCGGCAGAAATGACAGTACCTGGGTCACCATGCATGACATCGCTATACCAAACGTCTTTGAGCCATGACGGAATCATGCCATCCTGCTCCAAAGCATAATCATACAAATACTGGTACGGTTGAATTGCTGCAGTGGCAATATAATCAGGCGTCGCATAGAAACTGGCTTTCATGTTCCATCTCAGATCATCGCGCTCAGTTTCGAATTTGCCGAAAAACCAATCCGGAACATTGATTTTGGATGGGATTTCCCTTATCGATCCGTTCGCGACAGCCTTCGCAACAGGAGAAACATCCTGAGTTATAGCAGTCCATCCGGTCGCCGGGGCATCGGCATCGGATTGCACGCATGTGTTGATGAATGCTCTCATGCCTATCTTGTCCCATCCGCCCATGTATGCCATAGGCGAATCGGAATCACCATCGTAATAAGGCTGTCCGCCCTGTATTCCTCCGACAGGAACACCATCCTTGAACATGATCATAACAGGATACGACCAGCCTCCGATCAGCTCTATTCCCTCGCTATCCAGTTTCCTTGTGGCGTCGCTGTATTCATCTGCGCATGTTCTCTCGCTCTTATCATTGCATTCCGTCTGAAGCCAGTTCTTCATCCATTCGGTGAACTCTCCGTCGTCCCTTCCATGCTCCTGCAAATACCAATCGAGATCGGCTCCCTTAGAAGACGGATCGTATTCCGAGCCGAATGTCTGAACATTGCAATACTTCACGCCAGCATAATTCTGCCTGGCAAGCTGCTCCATAGACCAGCCCGAATAAACGCAATTATGGCATCCGCCCTTATAGAAATCGACGAATACAAACCCTTGCGCATCAGTCACTTCACTCTTGAAATCCTCGGAGCTTTTCAGATGAACCACCTTGTCTGAAGAATACTTTATATTGGAGGACGTCGCATTGGAAGGGGAATAGAAAGCGCTCGTCTGCTTAACATTGCCGAATGCCGATTTTTCCTTTCCGGAAAGCGAATACGAAGTCTTTGTTATCCCGTTCTCCCCCTCATGCTTTTCGCCTTCGGGAACTCCGCCCTGATTGTTTCCGCCGCTTTCGCCACCGCCCTCGATGCCATTCGTGCCGCCCTGACCGGCGATGCTTCCACCGCCGTTTTCATTGCTTTGATTATTATACCATGCCAGGAAGTCCTTCAAAGTCGTTTTTCCATTCTCGGCGGCTGACGATGCCAGGAAGTCATCGATCAAATCTTTGACATCAGCAGACGACACACCTATTGCATCCGCGATTTTCTGCAAATCCGAACTGCTCATGTTGCTGGCTATCACCGTCGTTCCGGAAACTCCGGGAACATCTTCCACCGAAGTCTTTTCGGAATTGTTCTTGTCATCCAAATTACATGAACACACCAGCATGCAAATTGCAACCATAACGAATAGTGCGAACAGCAGCAAATATCTCTTATTTTTCATAACATACGCTCCTATTGATCCGAACACGTGATAGTATCAAATATAATAAAAAAAAATAAAGGATTCAGACGATCTTGGTCCTGATAATCTCCTCGATTCTCCCTTTCATGCTCTCGAAATCTGAATTCGCCACACCCAGCGTCATCTTTACATCGGCGCCTTCTTCCATTTTGATGATTTCAACATCACTTTCAGAAAAGAGCCTTTTCAACCTGCCGATGTCCTGATATGAAGCCGTGAAATCCAACGTCTTGAATTCCTTTACCTCTGCAAACTCGGCCTTTTCGATGCATTGCTTGGCGCTATCGCCATAAGCCCTTCTAAGACCGCCCGTCCCCAAAAGAACTCCGCCGAAATAGCGAATCGTAAACAAAGCGATGTTCACGGCTTTCGCTCCCTTCAGAACCTCGAATGTCGGCAATCCGGCAGTACCTTTAGGCTCTTTGTCATCACTATACGAAAACAGGGATAGATTCGAAAAAACCGCAGCATGAACAATGTGCCTCGCGCCTTTATGCAACAGCCAAAGCGCATCCTTTTTCGCCTTCAATTCGTCTGCGCTCCCGCATGGCGTTGCGATTGAAATGAACTTCGATTTCCTGACTACGAGCTCGGTTGAAACCTCTTTGACAAGGGCAAGCATCTCCCTAATCCCTAAAAACCGCAGATAATCGAGAGCATCCTGTCGAAATCGCCTTTTTTCAAAGACGGATTCAAAAGAGTGAACTTAAGATACGTATCGCCTCCGACGGTCGTCTGCCCTATTATCATCTTCTTTTCGTGCATGAGCCATCTGCGAAGCTTCTTGTTGAACTCGTTCGCATCTGAATCCTTGTCTTTCGGCAAGCGCCTGAATACGACGGATGTCAGCTCGGGTTCGTTCAGCGTTTCGATCATGTCGCTTGCATTCAATATCCCATAAAAATACCGAGCATTATCCATCATGGCAGTCACCATCTCGTCAAGGCCGTCCTCGCCTCTGACCATGAATGCCATAAGAACCTTCATGCAATCGGAGCGCCTGGTCGTGAGAAGGCTTTTCCCCACAAGGTTATCATACCCATCCCCCTCGTCTTCCTCACGATTAAGATAATCCGAATGGAACGAAAGGCAATCGAAATCACGGGCGTTTTTAACCAATATGCAAGAACAGCTTATCGGAAGCAAGAACATTTTGTGGAAATCTATCGTAATCGAATCGCACAGCTTCAGATTTTCAACGCGTCCTTTGTATTTCCGGCTGAGAACGCATGCGCTGCCATACGCCGCATCCGCATGAAAATGCATCCCGTATTTCCTGCAAATCGCGCTGATTGCAGCAAGATCGTCTATCGACCCGAAGTCGGTAGTCCCTACCGTAGCGGCAACCATGCAAGGCGCAAACCCCGCCTCGACATCCTCTTCGACCGCTTTTTCCAGCGCTGCGACATCCATCTGCATCCTGCCGTTCACAGGAACAAGGCGAACGCTATCATAACCCATTCCGAGAATATGCGCCGACTTCGAAAAGGAGAAATGCGCTATCTCAGACGCATATATCCTCATCCTGCGCATCGAGCCCTGCAATCCGGCCTTTCTGACATCATCGCCCAATCGCGCAAACGCTTTGTCCCTTGCTATGATGCATGCCTGCAAATTGGATTGCGTTCCGCCCGAAGTGAATGTGCCGTCGGAACCGGCAGGATACCCGTAAAGCGCTGCGAGCCTTTTTATCAGCGAAATCTCCACCTCAGTTGCGGACGGCGCCTGATCCCAAGAATCCATGGATTGATTGTAAGCGCCTATGATGGTTTCCGCTGCGATGCTTTCAAGCAAAACAGGAGTGTGCAAATGCGCCATGATTCCGAAAAGCGAAACCTTCAGCATATCAGGAAGAACCTTGGACTCGATAAGCGACAGCGCCTTATCGAACCCTATTCCCTTCTTCGGAAGCACATCAAGTTCGGATACGGATTTGAAAACTTCCTCGGGCTTGGCCCCGCTAAAGCCGTTCTCCTGCCCGAAACTTCTGCACAGGACATCGATCACAGCCTCCGATTGATGCCTGAAGTCCGCTAAAGTCTCGGAATTCAGAACGAATTTCCCGTTATTCATCCTTGTTAATCTTGTCGGCGATTTCCCTTATTGCGGAAATCATATCCAAAAAGCAAATTCCCGCCAATGTCGCCAAATACAAGGCAACAGGCATGCAAATGACGCTTATGGCGACTTCTATAAGGAGATCGACCAAATCAGCGCCGTGCATCAATCCGTTCACAAGCAAATACATGCCATACGCTATCATGCATAATGCCGCAATCCAAAAGACAAGCTTAATCAGCCCTTTGAGTTTCTTTGCGGGATTGGAAAACAAACCATCTCTTTTATTCTTTGCCATATCATCTCCCCGAAAACGGCACGCTCCGCCAACCTAATCAACCGCGCAGGCCGTTTCTAAATATCTTATCGCGAATCGGTTGCAGTTCTCATTATAGTCGAACGGCTTTTTTTTTCCAAAAAAGGTTTTTCGAGGTATTGCTTGTGCAGTCAGCTTTTTTTCGTACGACCACGAGTTTCAGCCTTTTTTCCCGATTGCGACTACAAAACACTCGAAAGAGGTGCTGCGCGAGCATTCCGGCTTGAAGATGGACACTTTTGCAAACTTCTTCCTAAGCGATTTGACCAATTCGGCGGTTTCGTTCCCCTGGTACATCTTGAAAACCAGATTGCCGCCGACACCGAGCGCCTTATCCGAAAGCGACGCCATGCTTTCAGCGATTTCCAGACTTCTTTGACAATCCACGCTGCGGTTGCCGATAGTATGCGGAGCCGCGTCCGAAACGACAGCATCAAAAGGCGCAAGAGACAGGATTTTCCGCTGATTCTCCTCGCAAAAGGCATCGCCTACGACTTCGGTTATATTCGTGCCCTCGACAGGTATGGAAAGAGAATTTAGGTCGCAAGCCACAACATGCCCCTTGCCCTTGAGAATCTCTCTCGAGATGAATTGAGTCCAACTGCCCGGAGCTGCGCCCACGTCTAAAACCTTTTCAGGCTTTGCGAAGACATGAAACTTATCGTTGATTTCCTTCAGCTTGAAAACGCTTCTGGCGGGATATCCCAGCCTCTTGGCCTCGTTGGACCACCAATCGCTTTCGCCTTTTTTCGACTTAGCCATCAAAGACCCTCCAAACATTCGCACACTTCATCAAAAACACCTGCGGACGACGATGCGGATGAAATCACGCCCGCCCTGTTGCAAGCATTGAACTTGCCCTCTGACGCGAGCTCACGCAACTGCGAGGCATCAGCGACAAGAAGCGCCTCGGCACCGGATTTACTTGCGATTTCAGTCAATTCGCTTGCATTTCGGCTTATATCATCCCCAACGACAATCACGACCTCGCATTCCTTCGCCAATTTTTCGACATCCTTCCTTCTTCTAATGCAATCGGAACAAATGCCGTTGAACATAACGCATCGCGCGCCATTTGCTCCAAACGACTTGACCGACGCATCGAAAATCTCCTGCGAGAACGAAGTTTGGACCATGAACTCGACCTCTTTTCCGCGCAATTCCTGGCGCTCAGCTATTCCGGCGGCTTCCTTAGCGGTCGATACGAAGAAGTCGTTTTCCCGCAATCGACTTCTCGCCGACTCGGCTTCCGTATGTCCTCGACTTCCCAAATAAACCAATATTCGTTCGTGACCCGTCTCGGTCGCCAACCGATCTATCTCTCGAAGATTCATCTCCACAACGGGGCAAATCGCCGAAACGATTTTCGCTTGCGGAAATTCGGCAATCCTATCCAAAAGCGCTTTGGAAGCGCCATGGGCTCCGATTACCAAAGTCAATTCCGATTCGACGGCCTTATCGAAATCGTCATCGCAAATCACCCGAAGGCCGAGATTTTCATTTTCCCTTCGATTATGGCATATCAGACCGGAAAGAAAAACCCTGCCGCAATTCACCGCCGACTCATCGCGCGCCTTTCGGGCTATCGACATGGCGCGCTCCACCCCGCTGCAAAATCCTTGGAATTCAGATTTCACTACCTGCATGAATCACTTCGCCTGCGAACAGACATCTTCCCTCTGGCTCAAAAACGAAACGATGTTGCGATTCGATTCCTTGAAGATGCTGCCGTCCCTGCCATCATTTCGCCACTCGGAAAGATAGTTCCCTATATCATAAACGTTCATCGGCGTGTTTACGCTGCGCCTTTTGCCTTCGGGCGACAGCCATGGGCTATCGGTTTCCAAAAGTATTCTGTCAGAAGGGCAAAAAGCCAATGCCTCACGAATATGCCCGTTGCCTTTGTAAGTGGCAGAGCCCCCGAACGAAAGATAAAACCCTTTATCCAAAGCCATCCTCGCCTCATCCTTATCGCCGCTGAAGCAATGCACTATGCCTTGCCTGTCCAAACCGTAAGCCGCCAAAATATCGAAAGCGTCTTTGAAACTGTCGCGAATGTGAAGGATGAGCGGAAGCCTCACGGCTATCGAAATCTCGACTTGGCGAGCAAAAAGACTTTTCTGAAGCGTTCTGTCGTAATCGTAATGATAGTCCAAGCCGGTCTCGCCGATTGCAATCATCTGCTTGTTTTGCAAAAAAGCATTCGCAGTGCTCTCTATTTCATCCAGAAAACCATTGCTCGCCGCTTCAGACGCCTGCCAAGGTCCTGCCCCTACGGTCGTGAAAATATTGGAATGCCTCGAAATTCTCGGCGCTATTTCGTGAATATCCGCAAGCGAAGCAGAGCAATCTATTCCCCTGAAAAGCGATGCGTAAATCCTTTCAAACTCAATCCCGGCCTCGTCATATCGAGGCGACAAGGAATGGAAATGAGCGTCTGAAAACTCAGGACGGGATAACAATTCGGCCTTATCCATCAAGCTTTCGGCAAATACATCGAGCCTAAGACTCTATACATGAACCTGGCCGAAAAAAGACGCTTGAGAAATACCAGGAACTTGTATGAAAAGGCGGTTACGTATGTCGGGGCAGGATTTTTCTTGGATGCTATCTTATAATAAAGCTTAGCCACGCTTTCGGGCGTCAAGCCGTTTTGCTCGTCATTCGCCATTTTAGCCACAGACCTGCAGCAAATGTCATAATACGGAGAATCCTCGCTCTCGCAAGGAACTCGAGCCGCTGTAAATCCGGTCCTGACATCGCCGGGCTCCACCAAAGAAACTCTGATATTGAATTTCCTAAGCTCCAGCCTCAGCGCGCCGGCGTACCCTTCCAAAGCAAATTTGGAAGCCGAATAATGCCCTTGAAAAGGTATGGGATAGACACCAGTTACCGAGCCGGTGATTATGACGGTTCCGAACCCTTGAGCTCTCATGATGGGAAGCGCCGCCCGATTCACATTTAGAACGCCGAAGAAATTGGTTTCGAATTGGGCATGAGCCTGCTCATTAGACACCATCTCCAGACTTCCGGCGATTCCATATCCTGCGGCATGAACCATCACGTCTATCCTTTTGATAACCGAAAAGGCTCTCCTGATGGAATTCTCGTCCGAAACGTCGCATTTTCTATACTCAATGCTTCCGCCGGATTCGAATCCCTGCGCCTCAGCGGTTTCGTCCGCACGTCTGGACAACGAATAGACCTTATATCCATTCTTGGCGAAAAGCTCGGCAATCGCCAATCCGATTCCGCTCGTGGCGCCCGTAACGACAGCGGTCTTGCCCTTACCAGTTTTCCGCATTGATTTCAAAGAAAGCCTTCTGATGCGCGCAAACAGGGCAGATTTCGGGAGCGTTTTTTCCGATTATCACATGACCGCAATTCCTGCACTTCCAAATCATATCCCCATCGGCCGAAAATACGAAGCCGCTGCTCAGGTTGCTGATAAGCTTCAAATACCTCTGCTCGTGCCTCTTCTCGATAGCGCTGACCATTCTGAACCTTGCCGCAATATCCATAAAGCCCTCTTCTTCGGCTTCACTCGCGAATTGCTCATACATGCTGGTCCACTCGAAATTCTCGCCTGCAGCGGCATCCTGAAGATTCGTCAATGTATCCGGGATGCTTCCGCCGTTAAGATACTTGAACCAGATCTTGGCATGCTCCTTCTCGTTATCCGCTGTTTCCAGAAAAAGCGCGGCTATCTGCTCGTACCCCTCCGATCTGGCTTTGGTGGCATAATACGTATATTTGTTCCTCGCCTGGCTCTCCCCTGCGAAAGCAGCCTGCAAATTCTCCTCGGTCTTCGACCCTTTCAATGTTGGCATACGTCGTCTCCTTTACAAAGGGCGTTCAAACCCCCGCCATATTATTTTATAGTTATCGGTTTTTTTTACAACAAAGGCATTTAAAAGCATCATTTGTGATTCAAGACGAATTTCAATAAATCGTCGTAGGCGTATTTTCCTGATGCAACGCCCATTCCCATAGCACAGATCTCGTTGTCAGCGCAATTCAGCCTTATGCCGTTTATTTCAAGAAAAGAAAGCATGGCAAGCATTCCCACTCTCTTGTTGCCATCCAAAAAAGCATGATTTGAAATAAGCGAAAATCCAAGTTTCGCACCTTTTTCCTCTTTTGTAGGATATAGCTCTGCTCCATCGAATGTTTGGTATATGCTCCCTATCGCCGAATCGAGCAGCCTCTCATCCCTTACGCCTATTGCGCCACCCGTGAACACAATCCTATGCCTTGTCTATCCTGCACTCGTGCGTCTTGGCCTTTTTGTCATAACTGACGCCTATGAGAAGAGTATTGCCCTCGTATTTCTCCAAACCTGCGAAACGCCGCTTGTCCCTATCAGGCTATTGAGCTCCGCCAAAAGCATGCTCTTGTCAACGTATATCTTGGAATTGATGCTCTCATTGAAACTTCTATTGTCAGGATTAACATACAGGCCCATACGCGAATTATATTGAAAACAGGAATTTATGTCAGTTCGGAATTATGTGGATGTCCGAATTGTCGAAGACCAAAAACACATCATAGCCAACATTATAGGTCTTCTTGGTTTTGGGATTGTATTCCGTGACCTTGACCGTGTTGCCGTCGCTCATGCGAACATGATAGAGGCGATGGCTTCCCATGAACACCGACAGAATCACCTTGCCTTGCAGACGCCCCGAATCCGCAGATGAATCGACTCCGGCCGCAAGACTATCTTGGCGTCGCTGCCAGGTGCAAGGTTGTATGCGGCTTCGAACTCCGCGCCATAAGACGAGAAAACCGTTCCTGTCGGGCTATTCCTGATAGCCTTGGCTTGAAAGAAGTTGACCTCGCCAATGAAATCCGCGACAAATTCGTTTGCAGGCTTCTGGTAGATGTCATCGGGACTGCCGGCCTGAACCAAAGAGCCCTTGTTCATAACCACTATCCTATCGCTTATCGCCATAGCTTCGCTTTGGTCGTGCGTGACATAAATGGCGGTTATGCCGAGCTGGCGTTGAATCCTCCTTATTTCCGTACGCATCGAAACTCTGAGCTTGGCATCCAGATTCGAGAGCGGCTCATCGAAAAGAAGCACGCCCGGCTGAACCACGAGAGCGCGCGCAAGAGCCACGCGCTGCTGCTGGCCTCCGGAAAGCTGATTGGCCATCCTTTCCTCCATACCTTCGAGCTCCACGAGCGCAAGCATCTCGCTCACACGCCTCTTTATCTCGGCCTTATCAACTTTCCTCAGCACCAAGCCGTACGAAATGTTATCGAAAACATTATAATGCGGGAAAAGCGCATAGCTCTGGAATACGAGAGCCGTATCCCTTTTGTCCGGCGTAAGGGCATTGACATTATCCTTGCCTATGATCACTTCGCCGCGGTCCGGGGACTCGAAACCGGCAATCATGCGCAAAGTAGTCGTCTTGCCGCAGCCGGAAGGTCCGAGAAGCGTGACGAACTCGCCCGGCTCTATCTTCAGGTTCACATCCTTGACAGCATAAAACTCCTTCCCGCTCTTCAGGTCTGCGTATATCTTCGAAATATCCTTCAGCAAAACGCCTTTCTTCTCGTTCGTCATCTTAGGCCTCCTTTTCCTTTGCCTATGCGTCTTATTCCCAAATTCATCACCCCAATAGCGAGGCTAGATATGATTATCAGCATGGTCGCGTAAACCGTCACCGCACCGTATTCGGCTTTGCCTGCGTATTCGTTGATCTGGCATGTAACCAGCTTGCATCTCGGAGTAACAAGCATGATGACGGCGCTTATGGCCGTAATCGAACGGACGAAAGATGTGACAAGAGACGAAAAGAACGACTCTCTGATAAGCGGCAGCGTAACATCCGCAAACACCCTTCCGCTGTTCGCGCCAAGATCGTAAGCCGATTCCTCTATCGAATTGTCTATCTGCCTCAATGCAGATACTCCGCTTCTTATGCCGATAGGCAGCGAGCGAACGATGAACACGATTATGATTATGGCCATCGAACCATACAGCCATTGCATCGGACCCAGATGGAACAGACCCCTCACATACCCCCTGATAAAACCGACGCCGAGAATTGTGCCCGGAACAGCCATTGCCAGCATCGATGTGAATTCTATCGCGCCTTTTCCCTTAAACCTCTTTTTGACCACGACATAAGAGATTATTATCGACACAAAAGCGGTGATCACGGATGCAATCAGCGCCATCAATGTCGTGGTCTTGAACGCCGATAGCCCGTTGGATGTGAAAACGTTCTTGTAATGTCTGAGCGTGAAGGAACGGTTTACAAGATTCCTCCAGAACGAACAGCATATCACAAGCACGTAAAGCCCTATGACGAATGTCGAAATTACAGCGCAGATCGCAGAAAGAGGAATCGTAACGGACTTGTCTTCAATCAGCATCCTCTGTCTCGACGCCTTGCCGGACAAAGTCGAAAACGTCTTCTTCTCGAGCGCATATTTCTGAACTATGAACACCGACATTGAAACGAGCAGCAGGACAAACGACATGGCCGCCGCCCTGTATTGGGAATCGGGGCCATTGCTTCCCATCAGCTGATTGCATATGCAGGTTGACATCGTCTCCATGGACCCGCCGATTATCATCGGATTTGCAAAGTCGGCAACAGATTCGACGAAGGTCACGAGGAACGCATTTCCAAGGCCCGGCAGCAAAAGCGGAAGCGTAACCGTCATGAAAACCTTGAACCTGGATGCTCCCATATCCCGCGCCGCCTCCTCCAAACTCGGATCTATGTTCAAAAGCAAGCCCTTGAGCATCAGATATGCGACCGGGAAAAACGCGATTATCTCGACAGTTATTATTCCAGGGTAGCCGTAGAACGCATGATTCGCATCTATTATACCCAAAAGGTCATGGGTTATGAATCCCTTATCTCCGAAAAGGAGGATGAGCGAAATCGAGATTATGAACGGAGGCGATACGACTGGAAGGAAGGAAACGACTCTGAAGAGGATATCGAGAAATTTCGTCTTGACTTTGACATATACGGCGACATAGGCGAACAGAAGCGCGATAGCGACTGCGCCTGTCGAAACCGCCAGACCGATGACAATGGAGTTTTTCAGCGCAGGCATGAACCCGCTGTACCTGCTGAACGCATAGGAAAAAGAACTGAAGGTGAAAGCCCGTCCCGAATCGGCAAAGCCGTCCTTGAGCAATATCGCAAGGGGATAGATGACAAACAACCCCAGGAAAATCATCAGGAAAGCGATTGTGCCGACTAAAAAAGGGTCGTGGAAAAACTTGGCCTTTTCAAGTTTTCTGGCGTTTTGCGTCATAAGCGCCTCCAATAAATGAAACATCGAGGTTTTTCGAAATCGATTTCAAAACGGCGTGAAGAAAGGGTTTTTGAAAACCTCCGCTAAAAATAAAGGCTCCCCGAATCCGTGCGAATTCGAAGAGCCTATGAAATCCAAATTATTTTATCTTCAAACGATTGTCGGCGTTTATGGCGCGTAAGAACGCTTCGACATAAAGCGACGTGTTGTCCTTTGCGTCATCGAAGTCGTATTCGATCGTCTTGACGTCCGCGAGGCCGTTGTCTATCGCAACCTGCGGCTGCTTGGCATCGTCTATGACGAGGAATTGATACGATCCGCTCTTCGCCGCAAGCTCGACGAATTCGGGCGAAAGCGCATACTCTATGAAGGCCTTGGCGATTTCAGGATGCTTGCAGCCCTTGAGTATGGCGGTGGCCCCCACCTCGTAAGTGGTTCCGCTCGACGGCGAAACCATTCTGACGTTCGTATAGCCGTTATCCACTATCTGACCGAGAACGTCATGAAGGAAGCCTATTCCTATCACGCATTCGCCTTTGCCAACCTGCTTCGAAGCTCCGGAACCGGATTTGGTGTATTCGACGGTGTTCCTATCAAGCTTCTTGAAATATTCCATTGCATTCGCATAGTCATAATGCTGCTTGCCGCTCTCCGTGACCTTCCTGCCGCCGGATTTCATCTGAACGATAGTGTTTATGACAAGCTTGGCTGTTCCGGCAGTAGATGGGTTGGACCATGTGATCCTGCCTTTATATTCGTCCTTCAAAAGGTCATCCCAATCTCTGGGAACGGAGAGCTTCAATTCCTTGACCCTGTTCTCGTTATACATGAATCCGAGAACGCCCTTGTAGATTCCATACCAATAGCCCTCAGGATCCTTGAAATAGCTCTCATGGATATGAGATGCGCGCTGGGCATCGTACTTCTGCAGAAGACCAGCCGATTTCAATGCGTTATACGGTTCCGTAGTCCCGCCGAAAAGAACATCAGCAGACGGATTTCCTGCTTCGGCTTTGATTTTGGTTTCGATTTCGCCGGAGCTGAGCCTGACGTAATCGCACTTGATGTTGTATTTCTTGGCAAAACGCTCGGCGACCGCCTTCAGGAACGCCTCCTCGCATCCGCCATAGATTGTCAGCGTCTTGTCGCTCTCGAACTTCGATGTGTCAATCGTATATCCGGCCGGGTCGCTAATCACAGCTGACTTAGGCGAACTCGTTCCAGACGAGCTTCCTTTCCTGCAGCTGAAACAAAAAACCAGCGAAAGCAGCATGGCCATCCAAATCATCCGTTTACCCATAGCTTCGTATCTCCTTTGCAGAATCATGTATTCCGCTTGACATGGATTTCAAATTAATGCAATCAATTTAGCAAATCCGCCCTTCCCGATCGCATCAAAGCTCTGCGTCCCTACAGGCAGTTTCCGTTCCATGCCACTCAATTCCAACCGATAAGACAGTCTGTTTCAAGAGAGGCTCCTTCAAGCGTTTCTTTTGCAATTTGTCACATAATGCAGATATAATGAAGGCGTAGCAAACGACACAAGGGCGCTTCTAAAAACCTCAGAGTCCGGTTTCGCCTGATGCCTTTCGGGTCCGAAAACCGCTGGAAATCAGCAAAAGACAACAGTAATCCGTTGATTTCCGACAGTTTTCCGTCTCCGGAATCCACAGACGCTCTCTGGACAGCAAGTTTTTAAAAGCGCCCATAAAGGCTTCACCGCAAAAGGAGGATATCGCATGGCAGAGGTTCCGGCAGTTGAGCTCAAAGGCATAACCAAAAGGTTCGGCAGCGTCACGGCAAACGATAGCATAAGCCTTCAGATACGCGAAGGCAAGATCCTATCCCTTCTAGGAGAGAACGGAAGCGGAAAAACGACACTTATGAATATGATCTCCGGCATTTACCAACCGGACGAAGGCGAGATATTCGTTCACGGCAAGCCTGTTTCCATACTTTCTCCGAAAGACGCTTACGAATACGGCATAGGAATGATCCATCAGCACTACAAATTGGTTGACGTATTCACGGCAGCGGAAAACATCGTACTCGGTCACGGCAGCGGAAAATTGGAAATCGAGAAGGCGAACAGAAAAGTCAAGGAAATATGCGACAGATACGGGTTCAAAATAGATCCGAAGAAAAAGGTCTATGACATGTCGGTATCCGAGAAGCAGACCATTGAAATCATCAAGGTGCTTTACAGGGGTGCGGAAATCCTCATCCTCGACGAACCCACTGCAGTCCTCACCCCGCAGGAAACCGATCGACTGTTCGACATTCTCCGCAATATGAAGAACGACGACAAGGCGATTGTGATAATCACTCACAAGCTCAACGAAGTGATGGAGCTTTCCGATAGCGTGGCAATCCTGCGAAAGGGAAAATACATCGCCACGGTCGAAACCTCCAAAACCTCTCCTAAGGAACTAACCGACATGATGGTCGGCTACTCCGTTTCCCTAAACATAAACAGGCCGAAATACGACAAGCCAGTTCCCAAGCTCGCAATCAAATCCCTCATTTGCAAGGACGCCGAAGGGGTGAAAAAACTGAACAACGTCTCGTTTACGGCGATGGGGGGGGAAATATTGGGCATAGCGGGAGTCGCAGGTTCCGGACAAAAGGAGCTTCTCGAATGCATTTCCGGGCTTTACCCGATAGAAAGCGGCGAAATCATGTTCATGCCGGATGAGAATGCGAAAGTGAATCTGGTCGGAAAAACCCCTATCGAAATAAAAAAAGCCGGAATCGCCATGGCTTTCGTTCCGGAAGACCGACTGGGAATGGGCCTTGTCGGCTCTATGGGCATGACAGGAAACATGATGCTGCGAAGCTGGAAGAAAACGAAAAACAGGAATTCGCCGTTCGTAGATAGGAAATCTCCCGAAGCGCTTGCCAACAAAATCTGGAAAACGCTTGAAGTCGTCACGCCAAGCACCTCCTTTCCCGTTCGAAGAATGTCAGGCGGCAACATACAGAAAGTCCTGGTCGGGAGGGAAATAGCCCAAAAGCCTTCAGTTCTTCTGACGGCCTATGCGGTGCGGGGGCTGGACATAAACACTTCGTATGCGATCTACAATCTGTTCACGGAAGAGAAGATGAACGGAACGGCTGTCATCTATGTCGGAGAAGACCTCGATGTCCTGCTTGAATTGTGCGACAGGATCCTAGTGCTGTGCGCAGGGCAAGTAAGCGGCATAGTGGATGCCAGAAACACGACGAAAGACAAAATAGGTCTTTTGATGACCAAAGTGGGCGGAGGACAGGAAGACATGGCCGCCCGCGATGCAGGAGGCAAATAATGGCAAACGAAACCAGACAATCCCTAATACGCCTGGCGAAAAGAGATCAGATGGAAACCAAATACATCTGGGGAATCCGCATCGGAAGCGTCCTGTTCGCCCTGCTGCTGGGCTGCATTCCGATGATGATAACAGGCAACAATCCTTTCGCGGCATTCGCAACGATTGCAAACGGCTCTCTGAGCAGACCGATCTATTTCAAGCAAACCGTGAAAATCGCCGTTCCGCTTTTGGGTTGCGCCTTGGCTATCGCCCCTTGCTTCAAGATGAGATTCTGGAACATCGGCGCGGAAGGTCAAATCACCATCGGCGCAATCGCAGCATCGTTTTTCGCCCTGAAAATCGCACCGGAAGGAAGCTCTCCCCACTGGGGGCTTATTCTTCTCATGATGATGGCGGCGGCAATTGCAGGCGGCATCTGGGCTTTGATACCCGCCTACTTCAAAGCGAAATACAACACCAACGAAACGCTTTTCACGCTGATGATGAATTATATCGCAATAGGCATAGTCGCCTATTTGCAAGGAGGTCCTTGGGAGGGCAGGAAAGGTTCGCAAATCATACCGATGTTCAAAACCAGCGCAAGGCTTCCGGACGTACTTGGCGTCCATGCGGGATGGATAATCGTTCTCATATTGGTCGTAATCATGCACATCTACATGAAATACACGAAGCAAGGGTATGAAATCGCCGTCATAGGAGATAGCGAGAACACGGCCAGATACGCAGGCATGAACGTAGGTTGGATCATAATGAGAACCATGTTCATATCCGGAGCGATCTGCGGGGTTGTCGGATTCATGGTGGCAAGCGGAGCAAATCACACGCTTTACAAAGGCGTCGCCAACGGAGTCGGATTCACTTCTATCACCGTTGCATGGCTATCGCAACTCAATGCCTTCGTGATGATAGCGATATCCTTCGTGTTGGCAGTGCTTTCCAAAGGTTCGCAAACGCTTCAGACGAGGCTTTCCGTTCCCGCTTCAGTTTCGGAAATCGTAACAGGAATATTGCTGTTCTGCATGCTCGGCTGCGAATTCTTCATAAACTACAAAGTCATAATCCGGGAAAACCCCGTCACGGACTTCTGCAAAGAAACCGCGAACCAAATCAAATCCGTTTGCCGAAAAATCATTCCGACAGGCAAGTCGAATGCGAAGGAGGCTTAATATGAACTTTATGAATACTCTGATAGCCCTAGTAGTGGCAGCGGTGCCTTTCGCGACTGCTTTGATGTTCGGAACCACAGGCGAAGTGCTTTGCGAAAAAAGCGGAAATCTGAACTTGGGCGTGGAAGGAATAATGTATATCGGCGGCGCTTTCGGTCTGGCAGGAGCTTTCGCATACGAAAAAGCCATAGCCGCTGCCGGCAGAATCGCCGAGAACGGCGAGCCGGCGTCCAGCGGGTTCTTGGCCATATTGATCGCAATAGCTTGCGCTTTCGCTGCCGGAGCCATCACCTCGCTCATATACAGCTTCATAACCGTAACGCTAAGAGCTAATCAGAACGTAACGGGTCTCGCACTCACGATTTTCGGAACGGGCATAGGCCAATTCACCGGTGAATACATGAGGGTTCGCCAAGGCGGCTTTGTTTCGCTTTCGAATCATCTCAAGCACGCTTTCGCCGAAAACATATTCGGGCGTCTGTCGGAAACCCCCGTAATAGGTCCTATCGTTTTCGGCCACAACATATTCTTCTACTTGGCGTTGCTGCTTGCCATCACGATGTATCTGTTCCTGGTCAAAACAAGGAAAGGCCTCTATTTGAGGGCGGTCGGGGAATCGCCTGCAACCGCAGATAGCGCCGGAATCAACATCACCAGATACAAATATCTGGCAACCGTAATCGGCGGCGGAATCTCCGCAATAGGCGGCATGGTCTATATAATGACCACTGCAGGCGCCACGTGGAATCACGAAGGACTTTCCGGCGTAGGCTGGCTCTCCGTAGCGCTCGTGATCTTCTGCATCTGGAATCCGCTCAGGGCAATCTGGGGAAGCGCCCTATTCGGCGCATTGATGATAATGTACTTGCGCATCGTGATCTCATTCGTTCCGACGGAGATCTACAAGATACTCCCCTATATAGTCACGACCATAGTGCTTGTCGCTTCAAGCATGAGAAACAACAAGGAGAAGCAGCCGCCGGCATCGCTAGGGTATAACTATTTCCGCGAAGAACGGTAGTCGCTCGTTTGCCTTGTCGCCAAATCCATCCAAATCCGCCGCCCCGCACTCGGGCAGGCACAAAGCCTAGCCCTGCGTTAGCGGAGGCGGCTAGGATTCGGCGGCTTTGACGGCAAGGCAAACTCGCGGCGGAAATCATGCAGCATTCGGTGATGCGCATTTGCGCAGGCGCAAAGGCTGACGCCACATCGGCGCATCGCTCGGAATGCCGCAACCTTTCCTTGACTATCGAACTCATTGCGTCGGCAAACCCTTGCGACGAGCCTTTGATCGCAACGAAATCAATCTCCCCTTTGTAAGTCTTACCTACTTTCACATCGAACTCCTTGAATATCAAATCATTATAAACGACATTCTCAAGCAGGCGGGATAATATGACGCTATTCGATTGAGAGCAGGCGCATATGAAACCGCTATCAACGACGTATTGCGTTCTTGACCAGCAGCTCGCTTTCTATCTGCTTGAGAATAATGGATTTTCCGCATCTTCTTATGCCGGTGATCACTTTTGGGAAGCCGTTATCCCTGTTCGCAATCAGTTGCCGAAGGTATTTATCCCTTTTGATCATATAATCTCCTTTTTTGTAGAATTCTACATATTTTCATATTAACTATAACATGTTTTGACCATTCACATAAATATAAATAAGCGTAGAATTCTACAGTTTTATTGATTATTTTTTAAATTCTGCCTCCGTCTGGAAAACATATATCCAAAGTCCCGGAGGCTTTGGAATCGGAAGAGAAATCATAGAT
>DMKZ01000034.1 GCA_003454065.1 Spirochaetaceae bacterium | reverse complement strand
TTTTCGAGAAAATCGCCAATGCTTTGCGCATTGGCGCTTTTTCGATGGAAATGCCATGCGCTGGAAGAGCGAGCAGCATGAAGGAAGCGGTTTTATAAGAACCTCTTGCTATCACTTGCTAGGCACAGCCACTACCGTAAGCATGACGCCAGCAGGAAGACTAGGGGCCGTAGCCGAATAAGTTTCGCCTTTCTTGACACCCTGTCTGACCTTCACGATGTTGTTCGTATCGTTGACCATATTCGAACCGCTGTTGACATAGCCGTATTGGCCGTCGGGATACGAAGCATACAGCCACATGTTGACCGAAGGCACTTTGCATCCGTTTATATCAAACCAACCGTTATTGTTGAAAGCGAACGGCGGCTTGAGCCCGGAAACTTTGGACAGCATGGCCGCGGTCTGCATATTCGCAATGAGATCGGTTTTCGTTATATTGGAATTCGCAACCTTATTGATTGCCCTGACCATGCACTCGATATCAGCGACATTCTCATTAAGACCGATGTTCATGTATTCCCTATACACGTCAAGTCCGTAGTTCACCAAAAGGTAATACGCCAGCGTATTGCCGTTGCCATATTCCTCATGTGTTCCGCTCTGAGTCCACGAATCGAAAGCAAGAGTGCTAAAGGATGCGAGGTTGCGCATCGGTCTCCAATAATCGGAATAATTCCATTTGCTGAATGCAGATGTCACATACCCTTTGCTGTTCATGCTTCCGTTATTAGCACCAACGCCGAAAGGATCGGCAGCGGCCTTTCCTGTTTTACTCGAAATGAACTCAGCCAGATAATTTTCCACCATCGCCGAGAAGATTTCCTGAAGCGCATTGCCTTTTTCCGCGACCTTGCCGATAATTTGGTTGTTCTCATTGAAGTATTGGCCATGAATGAGATGCTGGAACTCATGCGCAAGCGTAGTGAGTCCGGATCCTATGTTGTTGCCAGCCAGGCAATCGGCATCCAAAGCCAAGATCCTGCGGCCGACGCCGTTTCTTTCAGTATTCCAATATGTTCCGCCTTCATAACCTCCTGCTGCTCCAGTGCGTTCCGCTATGTTGCCTATGACGATGGTGATGTTCTCATCCTTCGGAATGAAATATTCCATCATTGTCCGATTGCCTATACTCTGAGCGTACTCCTGGTTGAAATACCCCCAATCGCTTCCGAACAAATCCACGACTCTATCGAAGATATCGTTATCCTCACCGTCCTTAAGAAGCGCATCGCCCAATGCGTTATAATCTATATCTCTTCTATTCTGCGTGCCATCATTGGCGGCATATATGTAAACGCGCCTCTTGTTGCCTATGCTACCGCCAAGACTTTCCGCTTTCGTAGCTATAAGCTCGCCCATATATTTCCGCGTAGCCGTAACCGTACCGAGAAAAAGCGAATTAGATATTCGTATCTGCTCGCCATAATCGGCTTTGGGAGCAAGTCCGCCTTTGCTCGCCAAGCCTTTGGAAGGCTTGGACAGATCCGGAACGAATGGCTGAATCCCCGACAAAACCGCAGGAGCGAAATCCACCATAATCTCCGCGTTAGCACGGAATTTCTGCAAGCCTGATTCCTTAACATTGCCATAAGTGCCGGCGGATGGCGTAGAAGGCCTTTGCTTATTGGAACCGGACGTATTGGTGTATATGTACCATATATCGCTGTCTTGACTTACCGGAAGGCTTATCCTTTCACCCGAACGAGGTCTGACGAAATACCCGTTCGCATCATTTGCCGGAGCAGGAGCAGGTTGCGTGCTGGATGTTCCGGACCCTGTGCTGCCGGAATCAGAACCAGAACTTGAAGGCACTTTTCCCGGAGCATACGTAGGCAGTTCCTTCGCCTTATCGACAAATTCCTTAACCGCAGCTCCGTTACGAGGCTGCGACACTCCATATTTCGGAACACCATTTTCATATATCAATATGAGCGGCGTGCCAAAGGACTTGTTGTATTCGACAGCGCCAACCTTAACGGCATCAGAGAAAACAGATGTATTCACATCACCGGAACCAAGCGCCTCGGCAACGTAGAAGCTGATATTCGCATAAGGATCCTCTGCGCTAGGGGACGAATAGCCAGAATCCGATACGCTCTTAGCAAGCGAATCCAACCATGTCCTCGTAGCTTCGCAATATCCGCAACCGGGCTTTGAAGCCTCGAAAACGACGATACCGGAATTATTGCCTTTGACGAGCCTGTTGAATTCTTCGGAGGTCGTTATTTCCACGAGCTCGCCCGTTCCCTTGTTCTCCTGCTGCGATCCGCTGCTGCCGCCGGTGCCGCCACCGTCTTCGCCGCTGGTACTACCGCTGTCGCCGCCATGCTCCTGATCATCATCAGCATCGTCAATGACATCAGTGCATCCCTCGCATTCGGAGTTGTCAAAACCTTTAATCTGACATTTTACAATAATATCATCGTAGCAGTTGCTGCAATCCTTGTTCTTCTTAGCAAGCCATTTGCTCTTGACAATGAATGTATATATTCCGGTCTTGTTGGCATCATATTTGCTTTTCGCTGCATTCCGATCGGTTACGACAGGTTCTATGATTATGCTCTTATAACCGTACTTGGTATCGTTCGCGCAAACTCTAAGATTCAGCCATGGCGGGAGACCCTCCACCATGCCTATCGAAGCGAGATCCTTTCCTTTTGTCAGTTCTTTCTCAGCCTCCTGCGAAAAAACGTGATTCACAAGCTTCAAAATCAGAATGGAGGTATCCATCCCGTTCACCACAGTCGTCTGACCGGTTCTGACATCACCATCAGATGAAAGGAACAGCATTCCGCCTGGGATAGTCGGGAAGATGTTCATGAATTCCACATCGCCATCGCCGGATGCCTTTTCCCCAAACGATGTCTTGTTCATAAAATTGAATCCGACAGCAAGCGAAGATGCGCTAATGCTATCGCCTTTATCGAACCATTCCTTGTTCAGAACCAGATCGAACAGATATTTGTCCTCATCGCCAGGAAAACCGAAAAGCAGCAGATTCAACTGCGTATCGCCCTCTTTCGGTTCGCCCACGACGGAAATCTTCACCCAATCCGGACGGCCAGTAGGAATGAGCTGATTAAGCTTTGCTTCGCTCAGATATTTCGATGAGGAAGCAAAACTGCTTACAATCTCGGATGAACCCGTCTTGAAGAATTCCGCTCCGGCAGCTGTAAGCTTCGTATTTATCAAATCAAACGAAACGTTCTGCAGAACAGCCGAAGTCGAGCCGACCGAATTGAGAGGTCTGACGAAATTAATGGTGGTCTTTCCAGTATATACCACATCAGTGGCGACATCTGATTCAGTTTCCGTAAACTCAACATTCGCCGAGATATTCTTGATTTCATCGGCAGTATTGACAAAGCCGCCAGCCTTAGAAGCTATGAAATCTGCGGATATGTTATCGGCATCCTTCGTAACATACTTTTTCTGAATCGGAACATTAAGCGTCGCTCCGGATTTCACGCCGCTGCCAAGCGCCTTGAGCACCATCTTGGTGCTTCCTTCGGCTACATCCTGCACCAGCACGACATCGTCGATTCCGTCCGGGTACTTATATCCCTTGACCGCCAAAGCGGACTTCAGCGAAACCCCCTTCCTGAACACGCTTTCCGCCAATTCATTGAAAGAATACCCTGCCGCCACATTCGAAAGCGACACTACGAAGCTTTTGCCTTCCTCCTTGGTGCTTCCGGAAACATACGCCTTATCAGCCTTGCCTTCCAGGGCATCGCCGCTGAAATCGTCGATGTCCGGATTGTCCAGACTGCTTTCATATCCCTTGTCATCGCCAGTGAGATCGTAAGGCTCGCTCGAGGAACTCAACTGACATGAGAAAAGGATCGAAAGCGCTACGAGAAACAACAATGAAAACCATTTTTTCTTCATAAGCCAACCATCCTATTTGATTATTTACACCTCCATTTCATTATACAAAAAAAACATCGCATTTCAAAACAAGTCGTTGCGACGCGGAGCATGAGGTTTTTAGAAGCGCCCTTATGTAAGCCGAATATCCACAATTTCCCTTACAAGCGGTTTTATCGCAGAAAGCACATCATCAAGCTTATCGCCCCTGACTTTGAAGATCGTAAGAACGCCTTCCTTGCGATCGCTATCCGGAACCGTCCCCATGGACACGATATCAAACCCTTGCTCCGTGAGAGCGCCCGTCAGCTTGGCAAGCTCGCCCTTTCGTTCGGTGAGAATGACGGTAGCGCGAACGCCTTTCTCGTTCGCTCCGCAAAGCTCGACAAGCACCTTGAACATATCGCTTTTGGAAACAATCCCGATAAGCCTGCCGCCCTCGACGACGGGAAGACATGAGAGATCACCCTCTATCATCATCCTCGCCGCCTCCTCTACCAGCGTATCCGGAGATACGCTTTTCGGCTTGCTCATGAGATTGGACACCTTGAGTTTCGCAAGCATATACGGTATTTCGTAAATCGAAAGAGATGAAACCGGCGAAGGAGTCGCATGAAGTATGTCCTTTTCCGTTATCACCCCTGCGAGAGCGCCTTTCCTGTCCAGAACAGGAAGCCTATGTATTTTGTTATCCTTCAGCACCTGCTGGACATCCACGATCGATGCGTCGGGAGTCGTAGTAATCGGATTCGCATTCATTATCCTTCTGACTGTCATTCCTATTCCCCCAAATATGCTTTGCGAACGTTCTCATCCATGAGAAGATCGCTTCCTTTGCCTTCTAAAGTCAGCTTTCCGCCTTCCATGACGAAAGCATGACTGCATGATTTCAGCGCCATCTTTGCATTCTGCTCCACAAGAAGTATGGTGACATTGCTCTTTTTGTTGACATCCGCGATTATTTGGAAAATTATATCGACCATCAAGGGCGCCAGACCGAGTCCCGGCTCATCTAGAAGCAGCAATCTCGGAGCGCTCATGAGGGCGCGCGCAATCGCAAGCATCTGCTGTTCGCCGCCAGACAGCGTTGCGGCTTTCTGCTTTCTCCTCGCCTTGAGTATTTCGAAAATCGCAAACATCTCCTCTTTCCTTGAGTCTATGGTTCTCCTGTCCTTGACAATAAACGCCCCCATATCGAGATTTTCATCTACAGTCAAGTCGGCAAACACCCTTCTGCCCTCCGGAACGAGGCATATTCCTCTTCTGACTATGTCATCTGTTCTGGAATCGGTTATATCGCTTCCTTCGAAGAAAACCTTGCCGCCCGACTTACCCGCAATGGATACGATGGCATTCAAAAGCGTGCTTTTCCCTGCGCCGTTCGCACCTATCAGCGAAACGACAGATCCTTCATCCACAGTAAAAGAAACGCCTTTCAAAGCGTTAATCGCCCCATACGACACGGACAATCCGCTGACCTCAAGCATCTTCTTTCCGCTGCTATTCATCATCGCCGCTCCCCAAGTACGCCTGTATGACCAATGGGTTGCTCTTTATTTGCGCAGGCGTCCCCGAAGCTATCCTGTTCCCGTAATTGAGAACCACGATATTATCGCAAATAGTCATAACCAGCTTCATATCATGCTCTATGAGAACAATGCTCACTCCCTCGTTTCGAATCCTGCCTATCAGCTTGACCAGACTCGCCGTTTCGTTCGGATTCATTCCCGCAGCAGGTTCGTCAAGGAAAATCAGACGCGGCTTGGATGCAAGAGCCCTGGCTATCTCCAACTCCCGCTGATGTCCGTATGGAAGATTCTTCGCCAACTCATCGGCTTTGTCCGCCATGCCTAAGAAGTCGAGGACGCCGTAAGCGCGCTCCACCATCTCGCGCCTCTCCCTCTGCATGAAGAAGATGCTTTTCAAACCGGATACGAACCTCATGTCGCCTCCGATCGTGAAATGCAATCCGATAAGCACGTTTTCAAGCACGGTCAATTCCTTGAAAAGCCGTATGTTCTGGAATGTTCTGGCAATTCCTTTCCTTGCTATCTTATACGGGGCAAGACCCGTTATATCCTCGTTGTTGAAAAACACTCTTCCGGATGTGGGCTTGTCGAGTCCGGTTATATTGTTGAAGAAAGTCGTCTTGCCAGCGCCGTTGGGGCCGATAAGCCCCGTGATCATTTCGCTCTCGCAGGCGAAATCCACGTTGTTCACAGCTACGACTCCGCCAAACGCCCTAGTGAGCCTTTTCGTTTCAAGCAATGTCATGCGCCTCTCCATTCGCGCCTGCGACGCCCTGCGATTCCTTTCTGAGCCTCTCCCTTTTCGGCCTGCCCAATATCCCTTCGGGCCTGAATATCATCATAGCCACGAGTATCACGCCGAAAAGAATCTCCTTCAACTGGGGCGGTATGTAGTTGGTTATGTTAAGCAACTCGGGCAAATACGATATGATTTGAATTATCAGCGCCCCGAGAAGGACTCCCAAGACATTGCCCATGCCACCCAGCACGACCATGCACAGCACCATGACCGACATCATGAAAGTATATGTTCCGGGGGATATGGACAAAGTGAGAACAGCATAAAAGCCGCCTCCTATGCTCGCAAGCGCAGCACCTATCGAAAAAGCGATTATCTTGTAAACGGTGGTGTTGATCCCGACGGAAAGGGCGGCAAGCTCATCCTCCCTAACGGCCTCGAGCGCCCTTCCTATCCTTGTTTTCGAGAAGCGCATGATCAGAAAGGCGCAAGCGGCCAAAACAAATAGCAGAACAAGCAGAAAACCTATCTTATTCGTATATGGATTGATTTTCATGCCGAAGACCTTCAGCATCGGTATCCTCTGCATGCCCATAGGCCCATTGGTCAGCGACTGCCAATTGTTTATTATGTTTCTGATTATCTCGCCAAGCCCCAAAGTCGCTATGGCGAGATAATCGCCTTTCAAACGCAATGTGGGCAGGCCTATCAGCACGCCCACGATCACCGCGATTACCACGCCAACCAAAAGAGCAGGCCAAAACCCTATGCCCGCTTTGACCGTAAGAATCGCCACGCTATAGCTTCCGATCGCATAAAAGCCGGCCTGGCAAAGCGACAGCATGCCGCCATATCCCGTTATCACATTCTGACCGAGCGCCATAAACGAAAACAGGCAAGTGTATATGAGAATCAGCAATACGAAATTCATATCACACCTTTTCCCTTACGACCTTGCCGAGAATGCCGGACGGCCTTACGACCAAAATCAGAATCAATACCACGAAAGCAATGCTGTCCTTGTACCCGACAGGGATATGCAGCAACGCTATGCCGAACG
This sequence comes from Spirochaetaceae bacterium, assembly GCA_003454065.1. Next base: position 1,024 of record DMKZ01000034.1, on the reverse strand, counting down.
TTTCCAGAAGCCCTAGCATGATGCCTCCCAGCACGGCTCCGGCTATATCGCCTATGCCGCCGACTACGGCCGCGACGAACGCCTTCATTCCGAGCATCGTCCCCATAGTGGCATATATCTTGATGTCAAGCGAAACCAGCATCCCGGCTATTGCGGCAAGAACCGATCCTATTGCAAAAGTAATGGAAATGATCCTATCGACATTAATGCCCATGAGCGAAGCGGCGTCCTGATCCAAACTCGCAGCCCTGATGGCTTTTCCGATCCGAGTGCTGTTGATGAAAAACATAAGAGCCACCATCGCTATTGCCGAAACGAGCAGCACCATTAGCTGGTGGGGCGTTACCGACACGTGAAAAAAAGAAATCGGAGTATTGTCGAAAGGATAGTCTATCTTGCGCGATTGAGTCCCGAAGAACAATTGCGCCGTATTCGACAATATATAGCTGACGCCTATCGCGCTCAAAAGCGGCGCCAGCCTGACCGCCTTTCTAAGCGGCTTATATGCGACACGCTCGATTCCCATTCCCATGATAGCGCAAAAAACGCAGGAAACGAGCATCGCAATGAAAAATGCAAACAACGAAATCGCTCCGACAGGCGCGCTGCCCCTTATGGCCTGATATACGAACAAGCCCACATAAGAACCCCACATGAGTATGTCCCCGTGTGCGAAGTTTATGAATTTCAATATTCCATAAACCATCGTGTAGCCAAGAGCCACAAGGGCGTAAACGCCTCCGAGGGTGATTCCGTTGATGAAATGCTGGAAAAAACTTGTCATACGGACAAAAACGCCATCCAGTTGAAGCGCATCAGTTGACTTTCTGCAACTTGCCGTTCACCACTCTGTATTCGCCGAGGAAATTAGGAACGGTTCCGTTGACCTTGTATACTCCCTGATTCGCGACCAGATCTCCGTTAGGAGCAAAATTAATGGTTCCGGAAACACCGGCGAAATCCTTCATGGCTTCGACTTGCTTGCGGAACGCCTCTCTGGAATTCTCTCCCCTATTAAGCATGT
>DMKZ01000121.1 GCA_003454065.1 Spirochaetaceae bacterium | reverse complement strand
TGTATTCGGAAGCGAAATGGTTCTTGATTATCTTATCCTCGAGCACCCCCATTCCAGTATCCTCGACCGCCATTTTCGCAAGCGGAATCCTCATCTTGTTGGCAGCAATCGCAGCCGCCTTGAAAATCCTATCGACTTGTTCTTGCGAAAACTTGGAGTATGTGTTTTGCGCTGTCTTCATCCTGGAAATCAGCTCATTGAGCGCCAATTCGCTATCCACCGGAAAATAATGTTTGCTTTCGGCAACTGATTGAATGCCTTTCTCTTTGCTTTTTGCCATATAAAAATCCTCTTTCCGCTTTCGTAGCGCCTTTGAAAAACCGCTTCCAAATGCGCTTGTCATGCGGCAATCATATAGTCCACGTATTCTTGGTGCCCAGATCCATAATCGTCAGGCAACCGTCCTTTGCGGTTCTATATTCCTTCTTAGTCACAAAGGCGCCCGTATCTATCATATAGACACCGCCGTAAACCGCCATTCCGTGCTCGTAAAGCGGAGTATGTCCCATTATGCAGTTCTTTCCCTCCGGAAAATCCGCCTTGAAATCATCATCATGGTAAGGATACCAGCGATATTCTTTCTGCCCGGCCTTATGTTGGATATACTCCGCAATCTCCCTATCGAAAACATATTCGTCGTAATCGGGATGCCTCACCAAGCCGCTATCTCTGCAATTGCCAAGCGTCACCTTGCAAGGATCGAAATCTCCTATCCTGTCCTTCAGCATGCTATTCCTGATGAAATTGTGGCATACGACATTACCCCCAACATCCCGCATATACGGAAACGTCGAAAGCCATGCCGCATATTTCTTCTTATCGGCAGCGGAAATGCTCTTGACTTCCGCCATCGTCGCATCGCCTCCGTTCCAGCCTATCCAGCACTCGTTCTCGTTTCCGAAGGCGAAATACTCGTATAGCCAGACATCGTGATTCCCGAAAACAGGCTTGAAGGCCTCGCCAAGCGAATATGCGAACCGGAGCGTCTTGAGATTCTCCTTTCCCCTGTCACACAAATCTCCGACAAAGTATAGATTGTCCTTTGATTTGTCGAATTTGACTATGTCGAGAGCTTTTACAAGTTTATCGTGACATCCATGCAAATCACCAATGATGTAATCGGCCATAACTCATCTCTTGCTTTACGCTTTAGAACGTTTCGAGAAACCTTGCAATTTGAGAAATGAGAGGTATCCCTTGTATGTTTCCACGAAATCCGATACGGATGTTATTTCCCATGGGGCATGCATGCTAAGCACCGCCACGCCTGCGTCTATCACGTTCATTCCGAATTCCGCCGCATAGAGCGCAATGGTTCCTCCGCCGCCGACCTCGACCTTGCCCAATTCGGCGAATTGATATCTCACCTTATCCGAATCGAATCTGGCCCTTATCCCTGCTATGAATTCGGGGTTGGCATCGGACGCTCCGCTCTTGCCGCGAGAACCGGTGTATTTGTTGAGAACGATTCCGCCGCCGAGATTGGAGGCATTATCAGGATCGTAAAGATCGGCATTAAGCGGATCGTAAGCCGCATTGACATCGCTCGACAACATGGTGGAGTTGGCAAGACACCTGCGAATAGCCATTTCGACGCCTCCGCTTTCCTGCAGCCTGCAAATCACCTCCGATACCGCATTATCGAGGAGATGCGAACTCATTCCGGTCGCGCCATAACTGCCGATTTCCTCCTTGTCGCTAAGAAGCAGGCACGATGTCCTATACGACTCTTCGGAATCGACAAACGCCCTGTACGACGCATAGGCGCAGACCCTGTCGTCCTGACCATAGCCCAGAATCATGGATTCGTCAAATCCCATAAGCCTCGCAGGTCCTGAAGGAACCACTTCCAACTCGCTTGAAAGCAAATCGTCTTCGCTGATTTTGTATTTCTTCTTCAAAATCTCGAATATCCTCTTCTTCCCCGCATCCCTGACAGACTTCTTCTTATCTTCGCTCTCGCCGTCCTCTTTGAATTTCCCGTTCATGCCGATGATGACATCAAGGTTCTCCGCATCGACCGCATCCTTCACCTTTTTCTCCATCTGCTTGTATGCAAGATGCGGCAGAATATCGGAAATGCAGAAAACTGGATCCGAAGGCTCGTCTCCTATTCTGATTTCCACCGTGCTGCCGTCCTTGAGGCAAACGACACCGCAAATTGACAATGGAATCGCCAGCCATTGGTACTTCTTGATTCCGCCGTAATAATGCGTATTGAGATAAACGACGCCTGTTTTCTCATATATGGGATTGGGCTTGGCATCCAGCCTTGGCGAATCTATGTGCGCTCCGAGTATGTTCATCCCGTTTTCAATCGGATCCTTTCCGATTCTGAAAAGCATGAGAGCCTTGCCCATCTTGTTCGCATACACCTTATCGCCTGCGCTAAGCTTTCCGACTTCATCTATGTTCTTCCATCCTTTCTTTTCCGCTTCGTCGATTATTCTTCTGACGCACAAACGCTCTGTCTTGCATTCGCTCAGAAAATTGATGTAATCCTTGACAATCCTATCCATAAAAACAACTCCACCCAACTATCACAGCATCCAATGCGCTTGTGAAAACCTAAGCGCCTAACCGCCGAACACCATGCAGTCCAACCGTATGATTATATTATTTCCTATCAAGTTTATACAAATGGCTTTCTAATAATCGAAGCTATCAGTCAGGTTCGTCCGCGCTTTCGAGCCAATCATCAAATAGACAGCGGCTCCGACAGCATATACAGCGACGGTGAACGCCCAGACCTGCCATCCTCCCGAAAGAATGCCAGGGGCATAGCAAGCAAGCATGGCGGCTATCGTCAGGCAGCCGACAAGCGCCGACAAGGCGAATTTCTTGCCGGAGGATTTCATCTTTACGAATGATGCGATTACGATGACCATTATGATTACCGATACCAGCGAGCCGAGATTCACCAGCATTTCAGCGAAAGACGGCTTGAGCGACAAGGCGCAGGAAATCAAAGCATACGTCAAAATGGAAACGGCAGGCGCTTCGTTGCCGTTGCATTTGGCGAAAACAGCCGGCAGCGTACCGTCTAAAGCCATTCCGCGCATAGCCGTAGCCGTGAGATAGCCGAGTATGAGCATAGTGGTCAGAAGCGCCAGAACAGCGCCAAGCGATATTATTTTGGGAAGGAAGCCGATATCGCCCATAGATGAGAACGAAGCGGCGAACATCGGAATGAAGCGCATTCCTGGGTTGTTTTCCAGATACGCATAATCTATATGTCCCAAAGTGCTGACGAGCATCATCAGATACAATACGACCACGACAGCCAGTCCTGCCATCAAAGACAACGGAATGTTCCTTTTCGGTTTATCCACGTTTTCGACTATGAAAGCCACGGAAACCACGCCCCCATAGGCCACCAATGCATTAGGAACCGCCGCTATGAATCCGAAATTACCTTTAGAACCTTTGAAAAACGGGACGAACCTATCAAACGAAAAATCGCCATGCGTAAAAGCGATTGCGGAATATGCAATCATCAATACGACTAAGAAGATGAGCATTGCTATGTTCGATCTGCCCATATCTCTGATATTCCGCAAATTGAGCAAAGCGCACAATGCTATGGAACATATCGCAATCGGAATCTGAAACCCGCTGAAGGAAACGAAGCTGACGCTCAGATAGGTTCCGACATAAATGGCGGAGAAGCTTATTGCTATGATATTGGCCACTACATATCCCCAGCTTGCCATGAAGCCGTATATTCTGCCGAGCGACATGGCGGGGAAAGCATACACACCTGCCGATTTGCCGTAATGCAGCGATAATTCCGAGACTTCGGCGCCGTAAACCCCTTGAATCACCGCTGCGATAATCCAGCTGATTATGCATGATGCCCCTGCGTAATACATGGTAAGGCCAGATAGCGAAAAGATTGCGCTGCCGATGCAACCTGACACTATGATGCCTATGCAGGAATAAAGACTGATTTTGGATTTGCCCATTGTTTCCTCCCATCCGGACTATACCGTCGGCTCCTGAATCTCACAGGGTCAGCGCCGGAAAGACGCTCGCGGGCTTTCACCGCCGATCAAGGAATCTCACCTTGCCCCGAAATTATTCGATTGGGAGAATTATACCTGATTGCGGAATTATTGGCAAGACGATCAAATGGAAATATGTACTTTTTTCTTATTGAGGTTTTTTCAAAACTGATTTCGATACGATGCGAAGTCTATTCCGGCGCAAGGCGTTCCCCTCCGGAACGGGCTAATACTTTGCGTATATG
>DMKZ01000119.1 GCA_003454065.1 Spirochaetaceae bacterium | reverse complement strand
TGCCAAAATGGAATCAATAGGAGGCAACCAATGAAAACGACAAAAGAAACACCAGGCAGACTTGCTCCTGACATATAAATATATCGAAATCCGATAAAAAAGCAAATTTAGGGCGAGCGTCAATCATTTGTTCCGCCGCCATGGAATTTCCGAGGTTTTTCAAAACTAATTTCAAGATGTTGCGAAGCCTATTCCGGCGCAAGGCGTTCCCCTCCGAAACGGGCTAATACTTTGTGCATATGCCCGTTTCGGAGGGGAATCCGCAGGACTTGCGGCTTGCACCGGAAGAGCGAGCAGCGTGAAGGAAGGAGTTTTGAAAAAACCTCGATAAAAAATCGATACCCGACCACGATATACTGTGTGCGGGGTTTCCTTGTCAAGCATTCTCAATAAGCGGAAAGCAAAGAGGATTCGAAGACAGCAGAGACACCTTGTTTTTTGATGTCGCAAGAATCGTAAAGGAAAAAACCGAAAATCATTTTTGGGCGCTTCTAAAAACCTGCTATTCGAAAATGCCTGCGAATTTTCGAGATGAAAAACCGGCGGAAAACACAGAAATACTCATCGTATTTCGAGGCTTTCCGCCGGCTTTTCAGCCGTAAGGACATCTGGCAGGTTCGGACTTTGAGGTTTTTAGAAGCACCGTTATTTTAGTTCACATCATCGATAAGATTGTCCATGATGAAGCCCCTCCTTTCGGGCGTATTGCCGCCCATATAGAATTCCACCATGCGATCGACCTGTCCTATGGAATCGATTTTCACGGGGATAAGCACGATGCTTTCCGGAGCTATGAATGACTTGAAATCGGAAGGGTTCACTTCTCCGAGGCCTTTGAACCTTGTTATTTCCGCATTCTTCACTTTTTGGATTGCCATATCCCTTTCCTTTTCATTATAGCAATATTCGATCGTGGTCTTGTTGCGCACTTTGAAAAGAGGCGTTTCCAGGATATAGACCCTTTTGTCGTTTATCAGTTCGGGAAAGAAATTTATGAAAAAAGTCATTAGCAAAAGACGTATATGATACCCGTCGTAATCGGCATCGGTGGCGATTATGACCTTGCCGTATCGCAAATTATCCATATCGTTTTCCACCCCCAGGGCCGAAACGAGGTTGAACAACTCCTCATTGCCGTATATGACTTTCTTATTGTTCTTTTTCTCGACATTGCTGATTTTTCCGCGAACGGGGAAAACGGCTTGGTTCTCGACATTCCTCGTGGGAATGAAACTCCCTGCTGCCGAATTTCCCTCGCATATGAAAATCATGCTGTTCTCGCCTTTTTCGCGATCCTTCTTGCTCCTGTCGTTCAAATGATACCTGCAATCCTTCAAGTTGGGTATGTTCAGCTTCGTTTTGCTCTGCAGCATCTTCACCGCTTTCTTTATCTCGGAGATGTCCTTATGCATCTTCTCGGCTTGGATTATCTTATCCTTAAGCGCTTGCGCGCCTTTCTGATTTTTGAGCAGATGGTCCGTAACGCATTCCTTTACGAAATCAATGACCTTGGTCTTTATTTCAGTACAAATGCATTTCGTTTTGGTCTGGCCATCGAAGAAAGGATCCTGCACCCGAACGGAAATCGCCGCTATCAGCCCTTCTCTGGTGTCCTTCGGGTCCCAATCCTTTCTGAAAAAATCATTCAAGCCTTTCGACAAACCCTCCTTGAAGCTCGACAAGTGGGTTCCGCCATGAATCGTATATTTCCCGTTCGCGAAAGAGAAGTATTCCTCCGAAAAGCTCTGCGTCAAATGAGTGAATGCTATGCTGATGTCGCCTTCCTTGTTGGTGTAATGCGCTATGTCGTATAGGATGTCGGCATCCCCTATCTTGTTGACGAGCAAATCCTTCAAACCGTTCTTGCTCTTGATCTTCTTTCCGTTGAAATTGATTGTCAGTCCCGGACTCAAATACGAATAATCGCAAAGTATGTCATATGCGATATCGAGGTTGTACGAATAGTTCTCGAATAGCCCTTTGGAATCGTCCGGAGTAAAGAGAATCTCCGTTCCGGTTTCGCCTTCGGGAATCTTCCAGCTCTTCTTTTCCTTGAAAACTCCCTTCTCGAAAACGCAGGAAAAGCACTTTCCGTCCCTATAGCTTCGTGCTTCGAAATAGCTCGAAACGGCATTGACCGCCTTAAGGCCGACTCCATTCAAGCCTGAAGAGCATTGAAAGACATTCTGGTTGAATTTGCCGCCGGTATTGGTTTTCGACACGCAATCGATAAGGCTTTTCTGCGGTATTCCCCTTCCGTAATCTCGAATCCTAACGCTTTTCTCGGTGCATTCCACATCTATTGCATTGCCGAACTTCATTATGAACTCGTCTATGGAGTTATCCACGACTTCCTGAATAAGAACGTAGAGGCCATCCCATCTGTCCGTTCCATCGCCGAGCGCGCCTATGTACATCCCAGGCCTCTTGCGTATGTGCTCAAGGTCTTCCAAGCTTTCGATGTCTTTTTCCGTGTACGAGCCGTCCCTGCCCATAATCCACCTCTTAAAAAAAACGCGCCTCTTTCAAGGCGCGCATATAAAACAAAAACCATTAACGGGCGATTCTAAAGCCCTGTTATTCGAAGACGCATCAATAGAATCCGAAGCTCACGCCGAGATTGATCGAGAACGCCCTGCGCTGCGCTGCGTCAGGAAGAGCTTCGGCATTGCTCTCCGTCGGTCCGTAGATGAAATGGCTGCTGATCGCCTCAAGAGCGAACGTGGCATAATCCGACTTGAAGCTGACGCCGAGCTTGAACGCCACGTCGTCGATATTGGTGAATCCCCAACCTTTGTTTCCGGCAATAACGCCTCTCTTCTCGAACAATCCATACAAATCGATCGTGTTGTAGGAGAAGGATATCTTCGCCCTAGCCCTGTCGCGCAGCAGACCCTTTGATGCCGAATCGAACAGCGCCATCGGCAGGTTATATCCGAGATTGAGGTCGAACCCGACGCCCAAGTGCAAATTGATCGTAGCATCGACGAACTGGCTGAACTTCATGAATGCGGCGCCGTTCTTATCCGTGAGGCTGAATACGTTCGTGAAGTTTCCGGCATCGACGTTTGTAAGGTGGTCGTATTGGTTGTAAACCAAGCTGCCGTTCTGAACGCCGAGTCTGACGATGAAATCAAATGCATTCTTCTTGGAATATCCGAACCCGACATCAGCCAGGGCGTTCCAATTCGAAACGCCGCCCTTAAGTCCGAACTCTAGTTTCTTGTTCTCATATCCGAGCGTCGTCACCGCATCCATTCCTATAAACAGATTGTCGGAGCGAATCGCGAAATTCAACGAAATCGGGTTTGTCTTATTGAGGGTGAAACTGCCGCCCCAAGCCATTTGCATTATATAGTTGACATACAAAGCCATGCTCTCGTAATCGATCCATCCGAGAGAAATATCGGCATAAGCCTTCTTGGAGTTCGATTTCAACCCATCGATGAATTCCGGGAAATCAGCGATATTGATATCCATGAACTTGAACAAACGCAGCCTTGCGCTGAGATTGCGCTCGTAAGACGGCTCGAAGAGGACGGACCTTCTCGGCTCCGTAATGCCGGAAATCCTGCCTATCTTGAAGAAGCCCACCAAATCCAACTCGTCTATGAACGTATCAATATAGGCGCCTATGGTTCCGCCATTGCGAAGAACGACAGGTATATTGAAGTTCTCTACATCGAATTTCGCAACCAAGGAAAGGCTCTTATACTTCAAGCCCACTCTCGGCGAAATCGTAAATGCAGTGTATCCTTCCTCCCCATCGACGTATTTGAAGCTCTCGAACTTCGTATCGACGTTGAAGACGATCCTGAACATCTCTTCCGATGACGCCTTGAATGCGCTCCTCTTGGCCGCATACGTCTTATTGAACAGATAATCGTTGCCAATCGAAATGCTGGACGTGAATGAAACGATCGGAGCGTATTTGGTATTGATAGCCCCCGCCGCATTCACCCTTTGATGACGGGCAAGTATCTTGATTTGAATCGGACCGTCTTTAAGAGCACACGAGAATTGCGGAATCAGGTTCAGCAAGGAGAACTTGTTTTCGGACAGGTAATCCTTGAAAGACGTGCCGTTGCGAAGGTATGCGCCTCTGTTCGGAAGCAAATCCTCCATGTCATACTCGACATTCAAATCCATGGTGCCCGCAAGCTTGAACCTGATGGCAGCGCCGCCGTTCAGCCTATAAAGGAAGTTCTTGTTGCTCCAGCTCGTAAGCGTGGACAACATGTTATCGGTTCCGGCCTTTCCGAACATGACGGGAATATCGAGATTCAATAGCAATGAGAAATTGCCGAAATCGAAGTCAGCGTTCACATAAGGATAAATCGAAAGCAAATCGCCTATTCCGGTCGTATAGAGACTGTTGTCGTCGAACACCTTGTGCTTGTTCAAAAGCCCTGTGAAAAGCATTCCCTTTGAGAAATCCGCTCCGAAATCGAAGATGATGTTATCCACCTTCGTATTCATGGAGAATCCTATCATGAACTTTTTGGCTATGTCGCTGAAGAACTTGATGTTCGGGCTGTTGGAATCGGTCGTCCAATTCATCGTCATAAGCGGCAATGCCACATTGAACCCTGTGAACATGTTGCTGATGAGCTTATCGGTTCCGGCCTTGGCGGTCAGGAAGATCGGATCCGAAGCAGCGCCTGCAGTCCAGCCGCCCTTGAGATACATGCCGCCTACGCCGAATATGACAGGCGAGATGTTCATAACGAGTTCGCCGAAAATGACAGAATCGTCATCTCTTCTCCAATATTGCTTGCTATCAGTAGGGTTCTTCCTGTATCTCATCAGCCTGTCGAGGTCATCCGCAAACGCCCTGAACCTGAACCCTTCGCCGATTCTGACATCCAAAAGTCCGGGGAGCTTCCTCGAGAACGATATCGGATCGTCATAGACGCGTTCGCCGTCATTGGAAGCGTAATGGTAGGTCTGATAGACATTATGATCGGAATTGTGCTTCCTGAGCGTCAGGTTGTTGTACTCAAGCGGCAAATCGTAATTCCTTGAAATGTACAATGTCCCCGGAACAACCAAATCATCTATGAACTGGGTGATCGAACCTATTGTGGAAAGCGTCTTGTTCTTAAAGAGATCGATTTGCGGGAAGCTGAATGTGTATTTGTTGTTCGTCTCATCATAGGCATAATCCACCTCGAGATTCAACTTCAAATCAAAGAGCACGCCTTTCCGGCTGTTTACTATCCTCGTATATGGCTTGATGAAAAGACCGAGCGGACTCGGCTTCTTGTCCTCGGCGTTGCTGCCGTCAAAAGCGGATTCCACCCCCAAATCCACACCGATATGCCAGCTGTTGAGCTTCAATCTCGAATCCGATTCATCGGCGGCGGACAACTTCTCCGCAGGTCCTGCCACTCCGGGAATCCTTATTATTGCGTTTATCATATCGGTGAAATGATCGGTCAGCGATGTAATCGTGCAATTCACCTCATCAATCGCAACCCTCTGCAAAGCCTTCCACTCCTGAGCGTCCTCATCATAGAAATACGTCCGCATATCATCAAGCTTCTCCTTGTTTGCGGAAAGCGATCTGTCGTACGGAACCGTAACTCTCACGTTCTTCTTGAATTTTCCGGACGGAAGGAATCTATACCCGCGAGCATTCCCCGTCGTATTCTCAATAGCCTTGTCGGAATCGCTGACATCTGAAATCGCCTCGATGGAAACGACCGCATCCTCGGCAAGCGCTCCGGCAGGAATCTCCACTCGCGCACCGCCCAACGATACCACGCCACCGGAATCGGCTTTGACGAACACCTCGGATTTATTCGAATCATTCACCAAAGCCGGCAAAGATTGAACTTCCGGCGCGCTATCGGGGGCGACGGAAGTCGGCTGCGCGGGCCCATTGCCGACATTGACATTGAAATTGGACGGCAGCACCGAATCCTTCGAGACCGGAGTAGCTCCCGGCGGAACCTCGTTGGACATGACCAGCTTGCCGTCTTTGTCATAATAGTAATAGTAATCGTTATAGTACCTGTTGATTATCGTCTTTCCGGAATCGGCATCCGCAGCAGGAGTGTTAGGCTGCTGAATCTGAATGTTCAAATTGACATCGCCTTGCTTCTGCGGTTCTGCCTGAACGATCTGCACATCGGCGGGAACGGATTTCTGCGAGACCACCTTTCCGTTCGATGTTTCGGTGACGAATGCGGAAACTATCGCCGGATCCTTGACCGAATTGGCATCATTGCCGGCTTCATCAGCGCCGTATTGACGATTCGCGCTTGTATCTTCAGCCGGAGCGATGCCCGGAGCCGGCAAACTCTCCAAATCGCCGACAACCGCGACAATATTATCGCTTATGTCCTCAAGAAAATCGACATACCCTCTTTCCTTGACCACGGCATTCTCCTCCGTTATGTAGTTGAAAGCCAAAGCGTTTCCCCTGCTGACATGTATGGCTTCTGAAAAATCGCTTGAAACGACTCTTGCCGAAAACTCTCCCGTAAGGGAAAATCTCGAAGTAGGCGTCAAAACAACATATTCGCGGCTCTCATTCCGAGAATAAGCGTTGGATATGTTCAATTCGCCGCGCAAAAGGTACAAAACGTTCTGCTTGTCAGAAAGCCTATAGAAGCTCATAAGGGAATCAGGCGCGAGAACTATCGTCGAATTGTCAAGTTTGAACGTGAGCGACTGACGCTTCGTCTGAATGGCATCACCCTCGATCATCGTCGTATCAGGGATAACGCCGAACATATTAGGCCGAGTCGGGCTATCGAACGAATCGCCGTTTTTATGATATACCTTGACATCTCCGGGGTTTTTAATCGTCAAACTCTGCGCAGACAATCCCGCCAGACACGCCAGCAGCAACGCAACACACAAAAAAACATTCCTTCTCATATCCACTCCCGCGTGTTTTGATTAATCCGTCATATTATACATCTTTATTTTTTTTTTGTAAAAGCGATTGTAAAAATCCTCTATCATCTTCCTATCGCTCCCTGCGAGATGCTCCATTCCTATGGAAAGCATATCGCCGATCATATCGGATATGCCACGACCGAAAATGCGGCCTTTCAGGCCTTCGGCGGAGACGACTCGATTCAATTCATCCAGCTCCTCCATGCAGAAACGAAAATTCACGTCCGCATCCGCAAGGGAAGCCTCGTCGTAGAATATCCCTTTGATAACCGCCAGAAAAGGCTTGGACATCGCTATGGAAATGCTGTCCATACCCCTTATCTCAAGGACCTTTTTCAGCCTTATCTCCGGAAAAACCATCGAAAGCACGAATTCCACATCCCTATCGTCGATTCGTCTTCCTCTGAAAAAATCGCGTACGACGACCTTTTCTTCCGGCAATTTGCCATAAGGATAGTATATCATTTCCTGACCGCATGCGTATTCGGCGTAATCGGCAAACGAAAACGAATCGGAAAGCGAGCCTTCAGGATAGGAGCATCTCGGAGGATCGGTTTCATTCCAAATCCTCGTTCGGAGCAGAAAGTCGTCGTTCCTCTTTCCTTCGAAAAAAGGAGAATTGAATGCAAGAAGCTTGAGAAAAGGCATCAGCTTCATTCCAACCCGATACTTATTCCTGAAATCGTCTTCGGAAGAATAATCTATGGACACTTGGAGCGAAGCGGTTCCCTTCATCATGTTTTCGCCGAGCTTTCCCGTCTTCCTGAAATGCGATAGCATGCTCTCATATCTTCTTTTCGGTATGAGTCTCATCTCGCTTGCCTTTCCATTCGGCGCATAGCCGAGCGTCAGCATGGTCAGATTCAAAGCCGAAAGCAACGGGCAGATGGCGCTTCTGAAATCATCGTATGCCTTTTCGATGCTGTATAGATCCTCGAAAGCCTTGATGCTTATTTCCAGCTGTCCTGCGGGTTCGAGGCTTATCGAATACAGCTCGCCGTCGATTCCGATAAGACTGCCGCCCTCGAAACACGGCTTTGCATCGGCCCTTTTCGACAAGATATCGAGCAAACGCTCAAGAATGATTTTCTGACCGCGCTCATCATCGAAGAAAACAGGGCGGAACGTTCTCCTATCCACGATGAAATGCTCGAGTTCTATGCCGATCGCTCCGACGCCATGCTTGATTCCGGATTCGAAGTGCCTGACCAATCTGCCTGCAATGTCCTCTCCGCGGATCGCATCATGCCGGATTCCGTCTTCGAACGGTGGATTTTCGAAAGCGTCCTTATGCTTTTCCATGCTTTGCTGTCTGAAACCGCATCAAACTCGACCGAGAAGCATTTCGTTTTTGAGAGTGACGAAGAAAGTGATCGCGCATGCCATCGAATCGACCTCGTGGTCGTTTTTAGGTTCTCGCGCATAGACGACCTGACGCCTCACCATGAGCTTCATCGCTTTTTTGTCCGCCTTTCCGCCGCCCGCCACGCAAAGCTTGATTTCGGTCGGCGTGAAAAGATTCAAACTGATGTTGCTTTTCGAAAGCGCATAGCTGAACGACCCTATGACTTTCGCCACAGCGATTCCGGAAGTGATGTTGTTCGTGAAAAAGATATCTTCTGCGGCGGCATGCGATATGCCGAACCTTCCGGCGATTTCAAGCAGGCTATCGGAAATAATAGTCAGCCTCTCGGATATGCTCATGCTCTTTCCTGTCGAAATCGTACCGAAATCGATCGCTTCGTATTTGTCAGCGGAAACGGGCTGGACGATGCTCCAGCCCGTATTCGCCAAACCCGGATCGATTGAAAGCACTCTCAATTACTCTTCATCCAAATCGAGTCCTGACAAATCAAGATTCGAATAGACGTTCTGAACATCATCGAGCTCTTCCAGCTTGTCTATGATATTCAAAACCTTCCTTGCCTTTTCCTCTTCAAGAGCGGTCTTCTGATTCGGAACCCTCTCTATGCCTCCGCCAAGAGTCTCGAACCCCAAATCCCCCAAGCCTTCCATTACTTGAGCGAAATCGGCAGGGGAAGTATAGACGATTATGGTCCCGTCTTCATTCACCACGTCTTCCGCGCCAAGCTCCAGCGCCGCTTCGAAAATCTTATCCTCTTCGTACTTGTCGCCGTCGAAGCTTATCACCCCTTTGGTCTCGAACATATACGAAACGCTTCCCGTAGCGCCGAGGCTTCCGCCAAGCTTGGTAAGCGTGGATCTGACATCAGCGGCCGTGCGGTTCTTATTATCCGTCAGCGTA